>CAZLYS010000054.1:0-11608 GCA_964563415.1 uncultured Halomicronema sp. | reverse complement strand
CTATTGCTATTTCTATGGACAAATAAGCGATGATTGTGATTGTGATTGGAATTTGTTGAGCCCGTGGAATGAGTTGGCCATTCTGACTGCCCCAAATACAGATTTGTCTTCTTTGAATAATAAAAAGGTGAGATCGCGCCCCTAGACACCGCCCCGCCATCCGCAGATTCGGTGAGAACCGCTTAAGTCAGAACACTCCATAGCTAGTAATGTTGTCAGCCCACTGCTCAGTCCACTGCTCAGCCGCCATCCAGGGAGGAAAAATTTAATGGCTCAAACGGTCAAAAATGATGACTGTACTGTGTGCAGTGTCTGTCAACCAATTTGTCCTCAGGACGCAATTAAAAGCAACGACGAAGCTGACGGCTTTTGGATCGACCCTACCCTCTGTAATGACTGTGTCGACGAACCAGCCCCGCTCTGCGCCGAGTCTTGCCAAGTCGACGCGGTCACACCTCTACAACCTAAAAAGGGACGCTGTAAGAGTACGCTGCTACCTGCTGCCATTCCCGAAATTTTTCTCAACGGCAAAACCAATCCCTTTGCCTCTTCTATTGTGATTTGGGAAAGCTGCAATATTCTGGCCCAACGCTCTGCTGCCGCTTGGCATTCTGATCATGAGGGCAAGTGGTGCTATCAGCGATCGGTCAACCGAGACCGAGGCAGTCTCCAGTTTCGTCTGGCGAAAGACCCCACTGCAGAAATTTTAGAACCACTCTCAGCATCAGACTCTCAGGCGCTTTTTGCCGATTTTGACATCCGAGCCACTTGCGTTCATTTAATTTTGGCAGCTCACATCACCACCCTCAATCGGCCTTGGGAAGAAACATTTGTCATCAATGATCAACACTTTGAGCAATATTTGGGCTTAGACAAGCGCCGCGATCTGACCAAGCTCGAAAAACTGACACTCATTAAATCTCTAGTGCATCAATGCTGTCAGCTGCTAGTTGCTTTGGAATGGCCGCGGCAAGGTAAGGTGCCAGCCTTCTCAGTGCCAGAACACCCTGTCTGGCACCTCATGGATACCCAGTATTATTGGGAAGCTGACACCGAAGAGCAAAATCACTTGATTGGCCTTAGCTTTACCATCCAAGCGGGTACCTGGGCTAAGCACTTTTTAAATAAACAAGACTATCGACGCCATCGCGCTTTTTATCAATACGGCACCCTGCCCAAATCATTAATCACAGAAGTCATGAGCAACTGGCAGCAACACGAGGGAGCAGTGCGACTGCTGCTTTGGCTGCTGTTTAAACTGCGGTTGGGCGGCGAGCACCGTATGACCGTTCGGACTCTGCTCAAAATCGCCTACGGTGAAGAGCGCCTGACAGAAGCCACGACTGTGCGAGGTGCGCACAAACGATTACTCAAAACGTTTGAAGGTGATCTAGAGTCCATTTACTACTACGGGCTTCAGCCAATTTTTGATCCAGAAACCTATCCTCCAGAAATTCAACCCTTATGGATACGGGCTAATCAAATTCCTGACTCGGCGGACGATGCGCTGGATTTTTGGACTCGAGACGCCAACCATCACCTGAGTCTTACGGATGCGGCTCCCCGTGATAAATGGCAGCGTCTGCTCAATGGCCGCCTGTGCGGCTTTGAACTCTCGGCAGAATGGCAGCAAACAATCAAGAAAACACCAGCTAGACGCCGACAAAGATCCAAATCATCCAGTCAGAACGTAGCCGATATCCTCTCCAGCAGCAGCATCAAGTCGGCCCGACAAGAACAAAACCTGTCGCAAAGGGCTTTAGCTGATCGCATTGGCAAAAGTCAAAGTTGGGTGCGCGATGTGGAAAATGGCCGTTTTGGGATTAACGCCAAAGATCAGTCGCTTTTACGGACTGCTCTCAACCTGCCAACCGCTCTAAAAACGGAGACTTGATTGTCTGTAGGGGCAAAAACCAAGCAGTTTCAGGAGATCGCTGTGCGAGTGACGTGCCAAAGTTTTCATCGTTGTGGCTATCACATCCACTTCATGGGGCCGCAGGCAAAAACTGTTTCCTTTGCAAGGCAGACAAGTAAACGCTGACAGGGATTTCTCTATCAACATCTAATGCCCCATCAAGGGGGGCGTTCGTGGTTGAATATTAAGGACTGTTGTTAAGTTAGGAGAGCCCTCTATGAGTGTTGGTGGAGCGATCGCATTTATCGGGTTACTTGGCGGCGGGTTTGCCACCGCCATGGTGCTTTATTTTGGATTAAGAGCTGTCAAGTTGATCTAGATCCCGGCTGAATTCGCTGGCTGAGCACTGGGCTAGCAGCAATGACACTCAGGCTCAGCCAAGTCACGATATTCACCCGCGCCTCAAAATAAGTGATATCTAACAGCGAAAAGAGCGTAATGCCTAAAAAAGCAAGGCAGTAGCCTGCTAGTAATGCTTGATGGCTAGCTGTTTGCTGGAGCGATCGCCAGGCACGATACCCGCGATAGCAGATGAGCCCAATGGCGATGGTAAATAGCACCATGACCGGCAAACCCGCTTCGGCAGCCATCGTCAGCCAAAAATTGTGCGCGTGGGCAATGTAAGTATATAGGGGAACTTCGCCGTTATAGAGCAGCTTGTAATTGCCTAAACCTTGGCCCAATATCGGTTGTTCGCGAATCATCTGTATGGCAAGACCCCAAACTTTGACGCGAGGATCATCAGTCAGCCAAGCCCACGAGATGCTCCGGCCAG
Organism: uncultured Halomicronema sp.; assembly: GCA_964563415.1. Lineage (GTDB taxonomy): Bacteria > Cyanobacteriota > Cyanobacteriia > Phormidesmidales > Phormidesmidaceae > Halomicronema. The sequence goes on along the minus strand of CAZLYS010000054.1, from coordinate 8,918 downwards.
CGATGCCAAAGCTCAAACTCGTGACGATGACGAAGGCAATCCCCGCGAGGCCGAGCACTCGCACCCACCGCTTGGTGCGCATGCCAAACAAGCTCACAAGGATGAGCACGATCGCTGCGAGCAGGCCATTGCGTGAGCCAGAGCAAAACAGGCATGCCAACGTCAGCAACACGTTAACCCCGATGACCCCTCGGCAAAGGGGTGAGCGGTCACCCCAAGGTGATTGGCGCCCTTCTAAAAACAGTAGGCCGATATTCAGCCCCAAAATCAATACAAGATAGCTAGCCAAAGTGTTGGGATAGTCAAACAAAGAATAGGCTCGAGGGATGTGCAAGTCTCCTAAATACAACCAGTCAATTAAGGGGAAGTAGGGCAGCAGACCGGCCGTGGGAGTGAATTTCAAAACATATTCCACAATCCCGATCAGATTCAGAGGCACAGAGGCCAAGACCAACACAACGGTCCAGCGATAAATTTGTCCCCAAGGATCATGAGTGTGCTGCAGATAAACAGTCAGACAAGCCCAAAACCAAAAGAAAGGCAAAAAATGAGTTAGTTGCAGATATGCTTCACCTGGAAAGACAGCCTGACTGCAGCTAATCAGCATAAGTACAGCGATCGCTAAAAAGCCGCTATTCAATAATCGTGAAAAGACTGCTTTTGGACGGCGGATGTTTTGCCAAACGCTGAGGCCAAACAGGCCAACGATCCCCAAAAACATCGCGTAAGGATAAGACAATAGCCCTAAGCAAATGGGCACTAACTGATGCCAGTGAGGCAGCCCTTGCAAAAGCCAATGCGATCGTGCGTCAGTATGCGCCATCGCCAATGAGTACCACCCAAATAGTTCTTAACAGAATATATATATCTAACCAGACAGACCAGTTACGCACACAATACGCATCCAAATTCACCCGTTCCGCATAGGTGACATCATTTCGCCCCGACACCTGCCACAGACCCGTAATGCCTGGATGTACCCGCTTGTACAGTTCATATTTATCGGCATAATGGCCAATCTCTTCATCCACAATGGGACGGGGACCCACTAAGCTCATTTCACCCCGCAAGACATTCCATAACTGAGGCAGTTCATCCAAACTCGTTCGTCGCAAAAAGCGCCCCACCCGCGTAATGCGTGGATCACTTTTCAGCTTACGTTCCCGCTCCCACTCTTCCCGAAGCAGATGATTGGCAACTAAATGATTTTGCAATACGGTGTCAGCATTCACTACCATTGAGCGAAATTTCCAGGCAGTAAAGGGCCTACCACGACGTCCTAGTCGATAGTGACCATAAAAAATGGGTCCCCGCGAGTCAAGCTTCACCGCCACCATAATGATTAAAAAAAGCGGTAACGCAAACAGGCCCAAAAGGAGCGTCAACGCACAATCGAGGATCATTTTGGTGAGTCGCGGCCCATACAAAAGCAAGCGTTGACGAATTTCCAAACCCAAGATGCCTCCCATGTCAGTTGCCCCCACCCACAGACTAGATAAGCCAAACAAGTCGGGAATGACCAGCAAGTGGGGAAACGTATGTCCATAGCGTTCCAAAATAGCGAGCAGCTTCGCTCTGGGAACCCCTGGCATCGCGACGATCGCATAACTAATCTGACGATCACGGGCGATAAAGGGCGCGAACGCTAACTTGCCAACCACCGGCACCGATTCTAAACTCCCTTGTTTTTTAGGATCATCATCTAAAACGGCAACTGGTTTGAGGCCTAAACCTGGTTGACGTCTAAGAGTTCGAATTACCAACGCCCCGGTGCGACCAGCCCCCATAATCACGACGGGGAACCCCCACCAAGCACAAGGAGCCACTAATCGCCTGACCAGAATGCGAGACAACCAAACCCCCGCCATTGAGAGCGGCCAAGCCATCAAAAAGATCCCACGGGAGTAAGTCTCACCCTCCTGAAACAGAAAAATGACTGCTGCTAAGGCAAAGTAAAACAGCGTTGTCGTCAACACCAGACGTCTCAGCTCTTCCACTGGACTTAGGCCCACGGCTGGATACAGTCGGGCAAGACCATAGAGGAATAGCACCATCCCCAATAGCGGCCACAAACTCCAATACAAAATCGGCTCAAACTGACCGTTAAACACGTACCGCACCATCACACTGATGTAGACAGCAGTGACGAAGCCGACGATATCGGCAACCACTAGAGGGGCTGCGGTAGAAACCGTTCTCAGAGAAAAGTTTAGAGGCCCATAAACCGGTTTAAGCAGCTGAGTTAAGGGGGTCATAAACACAGAGGGAGCCCACACCACCGCAACGCATATCAGGCACAAAGGTACCCCGATCCTACAGGGGCGGCTGCACAATTACCGGATAATTATGCCGGTTTTTGGTCGATCCGCATAGATGCTTAATCGCCTGACAGATCTAGATTGCAATGAGGTTTTCCTAGTAATTGACACAAACTGTACTTTAATGACGTCATTACTGACTCCCGTGAGCCAGCAAAAAATTCCAGGATTTTAGGGACTGTTCAGGCGATCGCCAACCGTCGGCAGATCAGGGGTTCACCAGACTCCCATTGCCAGGGAAATACGGTTACCTCAAGATAGAGAGCTGGCAGTATTGAGCCGAGTCTTATTGACGGCAATCGCAGGAAGCTAAGTGCTACGGTTTGGGGTGGTAGTTAGAGATCAATGCGCTGTATTAAAGGGAGTTATGCTTGCCAGCATGAGTTTTAGCAATTATTTTCCACGCAATGCCCGACCAGTTGCCCGCCTCATTACCGGTCTAGTGATGACGTTCGGGTTAGCGATAGTAACCGGAACAGGCGCCATCGCCCAGTCTGAAGAGGACGTCAATGAGTGTAATCAATTTGCCGCCAGTGTCAATCGCAACCAAACCATCATGGCGACTTTTGAGAGCGAGATTGAAACCTTCTCCACCAATGCCTCTCAGGCGGAAACGCTAGAAGAAATTACCGCCGCGGCCTCACAGTATGTTGAAGCCGTTGACGGGGCCACCACTAGTTTGGACGATTTAGCCAACGATTTAGAAGCCCTCAACTTTACCGATAGCCAATTAACTACCTACCGTAATGGTTATGTGACAATCGTGGTCGGCTTCAACGCTGCGCTCAACGTGGTGAGTGAAGCAATGGGAGTGGTCGCGGCAGCCACCACCGAAGACCAACTGTCAGACAGCTTAGAGTCAGTTGCCAGCAATGCTTCCACCGCGATTGAACAAATTGAAACCTTGGCGATCGATGAATCGACTCTCATTGATGATGTGAATCTTTACTGCGGTGTGGAGTAAGCCCTCCCAGTAATTGCGCAACTGCCCACCCCCACAGCTCAACTACAACCAAGGCGGGCGTTGCTGATTTTGGGTATGAATTGAATCACTGGCTAGAAGAATAATATGGGCTGACTCCCCGTCGAGAGAGGAGAGCGGGCATCTTGCCCGCGGCCTCAAATGCCGGATTCATACTTCGATTCAGCAATGCCCCAAGGCGCTGTCGCCCAGTTACTCAGATGCGTTCAACAACGCGATCGCTTGCTGCCCAGTCTGCCATGCCCTCCAGACATTCCCCTGCATCAAATAGGCGACGGCACTCAACCCTTGAATTTCAGGGGATTCAGGCACCATTTCTAGGGCTGGGGCGAGGGCGGCTTGAGCGGCTCTGGGGCGAAAGGCGTACAGGTTAACAAACCCTAGATAGGCATGGACATAGGGATTATCAGCGTCTTGCTGAGCCAAGAGTTCGAGAGAGGCGATCGCCTCTTGGACTTTTAATTGCAGAACTTGAGACAGCACCAAACCGTAACCGTAGGTCACCGCGTCATCAGGATTTTCCCAGCGTCGCTGCAAACTCTGCTCTGCCTGCACCAAATAGTTTTGAATCGGGTCATACAGATTAAGGCGACCAACGGGGTCAAAGACTTCATCCAAATAGTCGGGCCCGAGGGGTAGCAACTGGCTGACTTCGCGGAGTTGAGTCACCCAGTCTAAGTCAGGAGCCGCCACCGCAGCAGCTTGAGAAGACAGTTCGACAGACGTTTCCACAATTTCTAATGGGTTGGTTGCCGGGCCGGTCTTATCGACATAACGGCCAACTAAGCGGTATGTGCCCTCTGGAAGGTTGGCTGGCGGCAGGGTCGCCGTCCGTTCAACAACTTGGAAGCAACCATCAGGATTGATGTCGGCGGGACTCAGGGTCGTTTGCTGGGCCTGAATGGGATGGGGCCTCAGAGTCCCTAACCCGATACCGTGGTCATGAATCCAGGGACGGTCTAGGGGGGTGACCGTAGAGGCAGTCGGTTCCCAAGTCAGGAGCGTGAGTCCAGTTCTAAGGGCTTGCCAGCGCCCCACCCACTCGTAGGTAACTGGCAGGGGCTGGCCGGGGAGGGCCTGGGGCGGCACGGTGACCCGTTGGAGTTGAGGAATTGTGGTCGGACAAGCAGTGTCAGGCAATGCGGTCACGGTCACAGGGAATTGTTGCCGACGATAGAGATAGAGTCGCGTATTGTTGGGCAAGTCCCAAGTGCGGTCGACGGCAAATTCGGGATTGGTTTCTAATAAATTAGCCAGTTGGGCCTGTTCATCTTCAGGGGTTGGGGGGGGTGGCCAAGGGGCGTCGATCGCACCCTGGGCATAAAACCACGACAGCGATCGCAGGTCTTGCTCATGCTTGCTGGGGCGACTGCCCACCTGTCGACCATAGACCTGGTAGTCGGCCAGTTTGCCGTAGTAACTGACATTGTGTTGGTTAAACGCAGCAGTCGATTGCAGCCCCCCAATAGTAGAGAGTTGGTAGGGTTGAACCTGGGCCACGTGCTCAATCACGTCATCATGGGGATAGCGATCGCCCATGTAGGGATGAAACGCGGCATTGGGAGCCCATGTCTGGGTTACCCAGTTCAGGGGCGTTGTCCCAGTGGGAAACATGACCAGCAGTGCCGTCAGGAAACCCACCAGGTAAGTCGCTGTTGTCACCCAAGGCCACTTGCGCCACCAGCAGGCCAACCCCCAGGCGAGCCAGACAGCGATCGCCGGTAGCACCGGAGCAATGTACCGCAAATCTTTATTCACAATGGCTGACCACAGCACATACCCACCGACAATGTAAGCCAGCAACCACAGCCTTCCTGAAAGGGTGCCGTCTAACTGAAGAGTAGATTTACGGCCAGGCAATAGCCCCACCGCCCAGAGCACAATCCCGACTAGCGGCACGATGAGCAATCCCCAAGATACCGCTGCCGGTAGATCTTGCCAGTAGTAGGTCCAGGCAGCCAGGGTATTGAGCATAGGGTCACCTTCAGCCTGGGCTGAGGCAACATTCGTATTGCCGATAATGCTGAACTGAAAGAGCCAGTTCACCGACAGCCAAGGCATCATGATGGCGACCGTCACCAAGCCGCCAACCAAGAGTTGTAGCAATCGCTCCCAACGTCGCTGCCAGAGCGTGGTGACTAGAACCCAAACGAGCGGTACCCACAAAAATAGCAGGGCTGATTGCTTGGTCATGAGAGCCAAACCGTAGCTGAGACCAAAGGCGACCATCCAGCACCATTGGCGTAGCGGCGATTGGGCGTCGCGCCAAGCAGTCAGACACCAAAAACTCACTATGACCAATGCCGTCAGCGCATAATCGAGCTGAAAATCCAACGATATTTTGATTAATCGCGGCATCAATAGGGTCAGACCGACCGCCAACATCCCAATTTGCGAACCGAATAAGTGCCGCCCTAACCCATAGGTCACAATGAGTAATATCAAGCCAAACACGGCATTAGCCGCGATCGCGATATCTGGCCCTGGTCCCAATAGGGTGTGTACTCCCGCTGTCACGAGATACAGCACTGGGGGATATTTCGGCGAGAGCATCCACAGATGACGCAGGCCATCAGCCGTCCACCATTGACTATGGGTCAGCGTCCACCAAAAGTTCATGGAGAGAGAGAGGTGCTCGGCCTGATCCCACGCCGGGGGAAGCTGGTCTAGGATGAGCCAAATCGCCGCGATCGCGATCGCACAGCCCCAGAGCACCCCAATGCGCACCAAATCTTCTACCCAGCTAGCAGGCGCTTTCGCCATAGTGGAGGGCCGCCTCAAACTCTCACAGCCCGTATTGTACGGTGTGAGGGAACGAACCATAAGCGCCCCTTTGAGGAAGCCAGTGATTCGTGAGGGCAAAATGTGAGCGGCCCAAAAGGGTTACTGGCTTCGTTTTGAACATGTGCCATTAATGGGAGCGCCAGCTTCGATATAGTGCTATCCCAAATAGCCCAATGCCCCACAAGATGAAATTGGCAACGACCCAAGCCATCCACGTCAGCAGATGCCCCATGAGTGCCCAAGAACCCACGGTCATGCGAGTTAGGTATTGCCCTAAGGAACAAGGGTGAGGCGGAATGTCAGGTGGTGCCGGTGGACAAGTTCCCATTTGCACGACAGTTATCGCCCCCGGCAAAATCCACGACAGACTCATCAGTAGCGGTGGCAACATCATGGACAACAAAAATAGGCCGATCCACCATTGCAGGCGAGGCGATCGCGAACGTGCCGGAGAATTGGAAGCCATGTCCGTTTGCTAAATTTTCAACGGCTCTAGCCTAACTTTCGGCTTCTAAAATGCGCACCCCCACAGTGCTGGTATAAAAGCTGTATAGATCACCCTCAATCTGGATTTGGGTGCCAATTTTCACCGGGCTGTTGCCGACGACCGGGCCATTGTCTGTCATTAGGGCATCGTCTGCCAGCGTGATCAGTAAATCAATGGTGTAGTTCAACTCAGGACGAGGATCTGGGAAGGATTTCACTGTGCCATCAGGCTGGGGTACGGCTTGACTGCGGGGCAGCTTTTGCACATCTATAATGCGGACTTCGCCATGGGGCTGGTTGCGAATGATGACATTGGTGGTTTCCGACTCTTGCAGCGTTTGGAACAACCCTTCGGGATCAGACACCGTTAACCCCCGCACCATCACATCCACTTCGACCGGTTTAGTATTGCCGCCCCCGACCTGAGCGACTGAGCCCCCCGTGCCCGGAAAAATGAAGATACCCACCAGCACCATCAAAATGACCAGGGCAGCCCCAATATCTAACAGACTGACCTTGCCAAACAGCCGACCTTTTGCATCTAAAATTTGCATATCTTCATTCCCTTGAGTTAGAGAAGTCGCTCAAAAGCGCCTTCAAACCATCTCTGCAATCGCCATCTAGTCAGACTTTAGAGCTGTTCTTGCTAGCATTGAGGGGGCAATCCCTCGGCCTGGCGCCGTAGAAATGGGCTTGATGTCACCAAAGACATATTTAATCACTCCACTGGCAACCTAGACGCAAATTTTAACGTCATTGAGAGTTAGGTAGCCAATTAAGGCACTCTACACGTGGGTAAAGGGCGTGTGAGGACTCAGCACATCGCTAGGGGCAGGAATAAACACTATGGATTATCTCAAGCAATCGTTACGTCGGTTGGGTAAGCGCTGTTTGTATGGGGCGATCGCCCTCGTCGTTGCGACCGGATTAGTCGTCTCGACACCGCAACCTTCTAAAGCTGATCTCAATCTGTTTGATCTTATTTTCAATGGCATCCAATATATTCAGTTATCTAATCTCAGTAATGAGCAGGAAGTTGATTTAGGACAACAAACCGATCGTGCCCTCAAACGCCAAGGTGTGCGCATCTACAATCGCAATCCTGAGATTGTGAACTATGTGAATGAAATCGGCCAGCGCTTAGCAGCCACGAGCGATCGCACCAACATTCCCTATACGTTTCAAATTGTCCAAGACGATAGCATCAACGCTTTTGCCACCTCGGGCGGCTTCGTCTACCTCCACACGGGATTGATTCGCGCCGCTGACACTGAAGCAGAACTGGCTGGCGTCATCGCCCACGAAATTGGTCATATCGTAGGTCGGCACTCAGTCAACCGCATGCGAGAAATCACCTTGGCGAATGGCATTGTCGGGGCACTTGGGGTGTCGCAAGACGATTTGGTCAACATTGGCGTGCAGTTAGCCCTATTTTTGCCCAATAGCCGGACAGCTGAGTATGAAGCGGATGCATTGGGCTACTTCAATATGGGCCGAGCCGGTTACGACCAGCGAGGATTGATTTCCTTTATGGAAAATCTGAGCGGTGGCACCCCAGAATTCTTTAGTACTCACCCTGATCCAGACAACCGAGTCAATCGCCTGCGGGAAATGTATGCCGAATCCCATCAGGAAGCCGCCACTTATGGCAACAATCCGGAAATCTACCGCTCTAAAATGAGCAGTCTGTAGTCACCAGAGACCGGCGCAGATAACCTAACCCCAAAAATGTCAGATGGGGCTCTAGGTCCATATCAACCCGCAACTGGTGCTGGTGACACCACTGGTAAAGTCGTGCTCCGTCACCACCGGTCAGCACAACTTTGCCATTTTCATATTCCTGCCGCCAGACCTGTAGATAATCTGAAATGGTTGCTAAGGTGCCATAGATGATGCCGCTCCGTAGGGCGTCAGCGGTATTTGTGGCCCAGCGACGCGGCAAGGAGTCCTCAAGATCGGCCGCAGGCAGTGATGCTGTTTTGTCCGCCAGGGTAGAAAACTGAGTGGTCAGTCCTGGCAAAATCGCCCCGCCAATAAATTTTTCCGCGCTACCTGCCGTAAATGTCAGTGCCGTACCGGCATCAATGACCAATACGGGCCAGCCGTAGCGATCGCCCGCCCCTAGCAAATTCAAAGCGCGATCAATCCCCAGGGTGTCATACAGATTGGCCAGGGGCACTGCACTCAGGGTGACTTCTCGAAAGTTTGAATAGGCTTGCCAAAGTGCTGTCTGCGCGGGCACCACGGAGGCACAACATAGCGGCAGCGGTGCTGAGTCAGCCGCGATCGCCCTTAGCATGGCGGGAATCTCAATGGCTGCAGTTTGACCATCTGTGAGCGATCGCCAG
>CAZLYS010000053.1:0-11649 GCA_964563415.1 uncultured Halomicronema sp. | reverse complement strand
AATCGTCTTCAATTTCTCAACGTAAATATCAGCTATTTGCCTCTACAGACATTACTCGTGAACGCCGCACCAACTCCCAAGCTGGTGTGCAGGCTGCCACAACAGTATCCGATCAGTCTGTCAAGCCGACTAATCTGGCAGGCGCGATCGCGCCTGCAGCCCCCAAGAACAACTGGGAGCATCAGGACAGCTCCAGAAAACCTCAGACGAGCAAAAAAGCACCTAAAAGTGCCACCCCCTTGCTAAGCAATTTTTTAGGCACCTCGGAACCGTTGACGGCTCAGCCGACCGTGGCCACCCCCTTGCTCGATCGCCTGAGGGCTCCTGCTGCCAAGCCTCTCTCCCCTGAGACTGACATCACAACCCTGCCTCAAGATCCTGAACTGGGGGTTATACAAGTGGCAGAGGTGCGTCGTGATGACGAATTGGGGGTAATCCAATTACGTAATCCCCTTCAAGATCCAGAACTGGGCATTATCGAACTTCGACAACTAGCGCCTCCGTCTCGACGACGCCCCGTGGTTTTTCTCTCTTCTTTTGTTACGGCCTCTAGTAGCGACAACATTTTTTTAGTAGAAGACCCTGTACAAGGACGGTTTAGCGATAATTTCATCCGCCCTGGCATTAGCCTTACTGCGTTTCCGGCGTTAGGGCCAGACACCAACTTGCTGCTCGTGGCTCGCTCCACCTTTCTGCGATATCAAGAACAAAGTAATTCTAGTTATGACGAACTGCGGTTTCAGGCAGGCGTGCGCCACCGGTTTTCTGAGCGCGTGTATGGTCAGGTCAGCCTTAGTCAACAGCTGCTCTTTGATGAAGGCTTTACCGATCAATTTTTCACCAATACCGGCGTTGAATTAACCATTGGCCGTCGCGATCGCTTGACCCCTCAACTCACCCTCGATAGCTATTACCAGGGACGAATCTTTTTTAGCGATCCAGAGCGCTTTAGCAATGTGCTTAACTCTGTAGGCGGGTATTTGGGATATCAAATTGCCCCCCAGTGGGACGCTGGCATCGGCTATCGCTTGACGATTTCTGACTTTACTCAACAGTCACGCCATGAGACCTATCAACGGCTGACTGGGCAACTCCGCTATTCCATTACTCCAGGGGTGCGGATGTCATTATTTGGGGGACTAAGCACAGGCCGCTCATCAGACAGTCGCATTACGTTTGATGACACATTTTTTGGCATTACGTTTGATGCGACGATATCGATTTTCTAAAAGGAAAATTGACTATAGAACCCATTTGACATCTCACCCCCTAACCACAGGCATTACAGCTTGGTCGTTTTGGCTTTATGGAAAGGGAAATACTTGTAAGGCCTAATCTTTCGTTATGAGCGTAGAGAATCGAGGGTTCGAAAAGGTTGATTTTTCAGCAAAAAGATCTCAAATGGGTTCTATAGAACTACCGCCATCTCTCTGAGGCCGACACTCAGGGACTTTAATACCACACCAGATACAGTACTTAATTTATCGGAGCGTCAATGCCGATTGGCAGTGTCGTGACCTGGTCGTGATACTTAAAATCGCGCAATTTGCCGTTGCGATCGCGACAACGGTGGTACAACAGGAGGCATAATGCCCGCCTTGGTTGATTTATGAGTTCTTCATCACGGCGCCCTGCCCATCCAACCGCACTAGATGCAGAGGCTAATCACACGGCTGTAGATGCCCCTCAAGCTCAGCGAACGCTCGGCATGCATCATCCTCAGCAAGCCTCCTCACCCACGAGGTTGATGGTCCGAGTCGTGCCCACTTTGGGTCGACGGTTGTTGGCCTGGAGTCTAGAAATCGCAGTCTTGACCGGCAGCATGGTCGGACCATTTTATCTGGGTCAGCAACTCAATCAGCGAACAGAGACCCCCACCACCGAACTGGCGGCTCCATTGCAGACAGTACAGCAACAGGGTGCCCAGGCACTCGGTCTGGCTCCGCGATCGCTGCCAACCCACGTTCCCCCCCTGACCAATTTGCTTTGGTCAGCCGCTATGGGCTTACCAGCGTTATTGGCTGCGGGGCATATCTACATGGTTGGGCGGTCTGGCAATAGCTGGCCTAAGCGCTGGCTGGGCTTACAAGTCTTATCCTTAAACGGGCAAAGACCCGGCCTCGGCAGAGCCTTTATTCGTGAGGTTGTGGGTAAGTGGGGCAGTCCGCTCATCGTGGCTTACGGCATATGGCAAATTAGCGGTACCTTTCCTGTCATTGGAGTGTTGGTCGGATTAAGCGGTGTAGCCCTGTTGACCGAAAGTCTCACGGGCCTGGGTAACCGGCCACGTCGCGCTTGGCATGACTGGCTCGCTGGTACCTGCGTTGTAGATGAAAAAACAGGGGCGATGATTCACCTATCCAGCCTGTGGGATGCCGAAGCTAAAGTGCCCCTTGGGTTAGGTCGGACTTCTGATTGGCTACAGACCGTCGGACCCACGTCCGTCATCATCAATCCTGATAGTGCGCGATGGCAAGGCACCGATTTGACCTTGCCGAAACTAGGAATGGGGCTCGGGGTACTCCTCACACTTGGTGGACTCGCTGGAGTCGGTAGCTATTTTTTATTAGGCCGACCCGCCATCTCAACCGTGCCGACCGCTGAGGAAAATCTGTATACCAACTTGGTCTCAACGCTGACCAATCCCGAATTAGATCCGGCAGCGCGGCGGGCTGCCGTACTAGCTTTGGGTAACTTGCCGGACGATCGCGTCACCCCACTCCTAGTCGATCTCATTGCCCAAACTGATGACCCACTCTGGTTAGACGCACTGCAACAGGCATTGGTCGCGAGAGGGCCAGCGGCCTTTCCTGCATTACGACGCCTCAATCAGGGGTTATCAGCAGATTTGGCCATGCAAGGCGACCAGACTATGCAGCGGACAACGGTAATTCGTCTACAAACCGTCAACCGCATCATCACCAAATTATTGCTGTTAGAAGCTGGCGATCACTCACAGCCGTTGGATCTCAGCCGCATGAATCTCGGCTTTGTCAATGAAGGCCACGGTGACTTTCGGTTAGTGCTGAAGAATCAAACCCTGGCGAATACTCAGTGGCAAGGGTCGGTGCTTTCCCAGGCCCAATTCCAAGGGGCGCGGTTTTATAGTCCTGGACCAGATGCACATCCCAACACCTACGATGATCAGACGGCAAATTTGAGTGGGGCTGATCTCAGCTATGCCAACCTGGCAGGCGCTGACCTAACCCTCAGCCAGCTCGTCAATAGTGGTCTCGTTCGAGTGAATTTCAACCGGGCTAATCTCACCCTTGCGGATCTCAGTAGGGCCAATCTGGAACATGCCAGCTTGATCCAAGCGGTGCTTGACCAAGCCACTCTTGCAGAAGCTCGCCTATCTAAGGCCGACCTCACTGAAGCTCGCCTCACAGACGTGAATTTGACCGGTGCCCGTCTCGCGGAAATCACAGCGGCAGGGGCTCTCCTGTCAGGGGCCAACTTGCAAGGTGTGATCGCGATCGCAGCCCAACTCAACAGTGCTGACTTAAGTCAAGCTGACATGGCAGGGGCCGATCTAACCGGTGCCGCTTTACAAGACGCTAACCTGCGAGACACCAACCTCGCCGCCGTCAGCTTTCGAGATGCTGATCTCCGCGGCACCTGGCTACAAGGAGCCGTTATTGATCAAACGGACTTCGCAGGCGCAATTTTTACCTCTCCCTCCGGTAACTCGACAGCCACATCCGGATTTGTCGAGTCAATCCCGGAGTTAACTCCGGGCAACCATTACACAGCGGTAGACTTTAGCCGTGGCTTGAATTTATCGCCAGAGCAGTTGACGTTCATCTGTGCCCAGGGCGGCATCCATCCCGCTTGTGAGGCCTTTACTCCCTAACCATCTTCATGCAGCGAACCCGTCTTTCTACCCTTGTTGAATCTGCCTCTAACCAATTTAGTCGCTGGGTATTTAACCCCTGGCGACGGTTGTCCTTAGTCATTATTGGCTTACTCTTTGGCAACTTTTTTGGCATTGCCATCTCCTCTATTGCTGGACAAGCCGCCGAGCTAGATGTCGTCATTTCAGCCATTTTGTTGGGAGCCGTAGAGTTGATTAGCTGGCTTGTCTACCGCCGTCCACCGCAAGCTGCTACTCGCCGCAACAACTTATTTCTAGAGGTCATAAACGCCCTCAAGATTGGCCTTACCTACAGCCTCTTTGTGGAAGCATTTAAGCTAGGTAGCTAGCCTACGCTTACCTGTTGTGCCCCGCTAGCAAGCAGCTCTGAGCCCAGCCCGTGGGAAAATCATCAACACATTCAAAGTGGAGCAGCAGAGTAAATAGCCATCGATTTGATTAGTGCGTTGCTGATAGAGTCATGCTAAGATTAGAAGCTCTGTGCACAAATCGATTTACCCATACTGAAACGCAATTCGTACCTCTATGGCACTGCTACAAGAACGCAAACAGGAACTCATCTCCGAATATCAAGTTCACGAAACAGATACGGGATCTGCTGAGGTGCAGGTCGCAATGCTGACTGAGCGCATCAACAAGCTAAGCCAGCATCTTCAAAGCAACAAAAAAGACTACTCTTCCCGTCGTGGCCTGCTAAAAATGATTGGCCGCCGGAAGCGCTTGCTATCCTATATCGCCAAGAAAGACGTCAATCAATATCGCGAACTCATTGGTCGCCTCGGAATTCGTCGCTAGACTGTTGCCCATTGCTGGTCATGGAACGTTAAATAATGTCCGCTGACTCAGAGAAAGAGCGCTTGCCATTCGAACCGAAGAGCAACCGCAAGAAAGCCTCGAAAGAAACTTCTCAGGTTCCTGTGGAGAAGTCAGATAAGCCATCAACTGCTGCAATTTCTTCAACCGCTAAGAGCAAATCAGCCAAATACACTCGCGAAGACACAAGTATTCCAGAAGTGGTTAGTCGTCGAATGCTGCGTCGGATGCTTTATTTTTCTGGTTTTCCGGTCACTTTAGGCATTTTCGTTTTCTTTGCAAGTTACGTGCTCATTGTGCAGGGAATTGCTGAGTTACCGAATGTGGTGGTACTGCTAACGACTTTGGCTTGTTTTGGGCTCAGTGTGGTTGGTTTAAGCTATGGAGCACTGTCGGCCTCTTGGGACGAAACTATGCCGGGCTCTCTCATCGGTTTTGAACAGTTTCAGGTTAATTTTGGGCGGCTGGTTGGATCTTGGCGACAAGCAAGAGAAGAGCGCCGCGGTTCTTCCTCCTAAAGACGTATTTAGTTCGTAACTAATGAATTTATAAACGATGATGCCCACAGCAAAAGCGATTGCTGCGGGTGTCTTCATTTATGGGGTAGGGTGAGTACGATCGCCCCAACATCAGGTTACTAAATATTCAAATTCACCCAAGTCCTTGCACAAGCATCCCAAAGTTGAACTGCAACGATCGCACTTACAGTCATCAGACCAGGGGTTTCAGGAATCGATATGTCGCTGGCAGTCTTCCCTCAGCACACGATGAGTCGTTAGTCTTGAGGCTCGTTGTGGGTAGTCGCCCTACCCCATCGGACTCATCGGACTCCAGATCTAGAGTTGTCTTTGTATCCCAAATAACGCGAAGATAGCGTTATCGACTGCCAGTTAAGGCCCTCTGCGTCATGCCCCATAACGATTATCTCGAAAAAATCTTGACGGCTCGAGTGTATGACGTTGCCCAAGAAACGCCTCTAGAAAAAGCACCACATCTCTCAAAACGACTGGGCAACACGCTACTGCTCAAGCGCGAAGATATGCAGTCAGTCTTCTCATTTAAGCTGCGGGGAGCCTATAACAAAATGGCTCATTTATCGCCTGAGCGCTTATCTCAGGGCGTGATTGCTGCTTCCGCTGGTAATCATGCTCAGGGAGTCGCCTTAGGTGCAAAGCGTTTGGGGACATCGGCCATCATTGTCATGCCGGTCACAACCCCAGAACTGAAAGTCAAAGCGGTGGAAGCGCGTGGTGGCATTGCGGTGTTGCATGGTGAGACGTTTGACGATGCCTACGCCCATGCTTGTGAATTGGCCACTCAAAAGGGCATGACCTTGATTCATCCGTTTGACGACCCCGAGGTCATCGCGGGTCAAGGAACGATTGGCATGGAAATCTTGCGGCAACACCAGAAGCCCATTCATGCCATTTTTGTAGCGATTGGTGGCGGTGGGTTAATTGCGGGCATCGCTGCCTATGTGAAGCGGTTACGTCCCAATATTCGGATTATTGGGGTTGAGCCGGTCGATGCCGATAGTATGAGTCAGTCCTTGCAGGCAGGCAAGCGCGTCACGCTAGATCAAGTCGGACGGTTCGCCGACGGAGTGGCGGTCAAAAAAGTGGGCGCAGAGACCTTTCGTCTCTGTCAGCAATATGTCGATGAAGTCATCTTGGTCAATACAGACAATACCTGCGCCGCCATTAAAGATGTCTTTGAGGATACCCGTTCGATTGTGGAGCCAGCTGGGGCACTCGCGATCGCCGGGGCCAAAGCTTACGTCGAGCGAGAAGGGATTACTGGAGAGACCCTAGTCGCGATCGCCTGTGGGGCCAACATGAACTTTGACCGCCTGCGGTTTGTAGCAGAGCGAGCAGAAATGGGAGAACGTCGTGAAGCCATTTTTGCTGTCAATATCCCTGAAGGGCCAGGTAGTTTACGCCAATTTTGTCAATGCATTGGCAAGCGGAACCTGACTGAGTTTAATTATCGGATTGCGGACCAAGCTGAAGCTCATATTTTTGTCGGTCTACAAGTGCAAGGACGTCAAGATGCGAGCCAAATGGCCGCAACGTTTGAAGCTCAGGGATTTAAAACACTGGACCTTACGGATGACGAACTGACGAAAATGCATTTGCGGCACATGGTGGGGGGGCGATCGCCGCTAGCCCATGACGAGGTTCTATATCGTTTTGAATTTCCCGAAAATCCGGGTGCCTTGATCAAGTTCCTCAATTGCATGAGTCCTAATTGGAATATCAGCTTGTTTCACTATCGCAACAACGGGTCTGACTATGGCCGCATTGTTCTCGGCATTCAAGTTCCTGCTGCCGAAATGGACGACTGGCAGGCTTTCTTAAAAACCGTGGGATATCGCTATTGGGATGAAAGCAATAATCCCGCTTACCATCTCTTTTTGGCATGACGCGGGGCGGTTGCTGCCCCTGCACACATCTAGCTTGTAGGACGAAAGGGCAATTCAGTTACAGACAAAAGCAACAGACAACCGACACCGATTAATCCTGACTGTCCTCTTTGGTGAATGACGACACCGACTCTAGCGGCAGCGAGAAGTAGATAGTCGTACCGCGATTGGGCTCACTCTCAGCCCAGATCCGGCCACTATGACGATGAATAATCCGATTCACAATGGCTAATCCGATGCCAGTCCCCTGAAATTCGTCCGACTTATGTAACCGCTGGAAAGGACTAAAAAGTTTGTCGGCATAGGCCATATCAAACCCGACGCCATTATCCCGCACAAAGCAAGTACCATCAGCCCGTTGTCCGATATGAATAATGGCGGGCGGGCGATCGCGGCTAAATTTCACTGCGTTACCAATCAGGTTGCTGAATACCTGCTGCAGCAAAGCGGCATCTCCCTGCACCGTCGGCAAGTTATCTACGATGATTTGCAGTTGCTCCAATGGAGTGTCAGGCACTTCTGTCAATAACGCAATCGCCTGATCGGCCAATGGGCCTAAAGGAACTGAACGCCAATTCATTTCCCGACGCCCAACACGAGAGAGAGTCAGCAAGCCATCGATGAGTACGCCCATCTTTTGACTGCTTTTTTCAATCACGTCAATGTAGTGAGCCATCTTGACATCAGGATCTGGTGTTGTCATCTCAAAGCGCTGTTTGAGGGCAGCAATAAAGCCGTTAATATGCCGGAGAGGCGCTCTCAGGTCGTGGGAAACCGAATAGGAGAAAGACTGCAGTTCTTGGTTGGCCGCCGCCAATTGAGTCGCTTGCTGTTCTAGCGCTTGGCGCGTTTCGACCAGTTCAGTGATGTCTCGGGAGGTCCCAATGAGAGCGTAAACCTCTCCATCTGGGCGTTTAAGCGGAATTTTGTAAGTATCTAGGAAAACTTGGCCTTCAGCAGTTTGAAAGGTCTCTTCTACATGTAAAATTTCGCCCGTCTGAAAGACTTGTCGGTTCTGTTGTTCGTAAATGTTGGCTTGGTCTTTGGGAAAGAGAGTGTAATTGCTTCTACCTTCAAAATCGTGATGACAGGAAAGGTTCGCAAACTCGGCAGCGACTTGATTGCCAAACGTCACATTTTGAGCCTGATCGAGCACAAAGATTTGGTCCGGTAGCGAATTCATGAAAGTCACCAGTTCGGCAGTCCTTAGTTCGACTAATTCTTCCAATCTTTGATTGTGTTCCTCTAATACTTGATTTAGGCGTCGCACTTCGTCTTCAGCCCGTCGACGCTCGGTCACATCAACGCCAATGCCCCAAGCTCCTAAATCAGCAATCGGGAATTTATCTGAAACGTTAGACCATGCGATGATGCGCTGGCTGCCGTCTTTGCAAGTGAGTACCCATTCCCAGTTGCGATAGTTGTTGCCCTGTTTCTGCCAGCGCGTCAGCATCATCTGATGATACTCGGGTTCTGGGTAAAGTCGGTCAAAGGCTTCAGGGTTACCCACAATTTCGTCCGCACTGTAACCTGTGACCCGCTCACATTCTTGGTTCCACAGGGTAACCAAGCCATTTTCATCGACAGCATCTAGGAGTACTGGCATATTTTCCAGAATTTTACGCCAGTTAGCCTCAGTGGCTTTGAGGGCTAAATCAGCCCGTTGGCGGTCTAACTCGGCACTAGCCCGGGCCGCAAAGATGCGCAGCAGCGTTGCGGCATTATCGACATTATGAATGGCTTGGCTGTGTATCGCACAGATTTCCCCGAGTAAGGTTCCTTGAGAGTCTCTGAGAGCTGCCCCAATATAACTTTCAGCATTCAGCACTTGAAGGTCTATATCATTCGGAAACGTGGCCTGTACAGCTCGGGGGCAGCAGTAAAAACCTTGCCTCAGGGTCAGTTCGCAAGGGGTATTTGATGGCTCGTAGTTCAGCGTATCTTGCTCTTTATCTTGACTCCAAAAGACGATGCTTGTGAGAGTCTGATCATCATTAAGTTGATTGATGAGCACATGATCAACATCAAGTGTGTCGGCTAATCGCTCAGCCAACACTGGGAAGAAGGCGGCTCCTGTCACTGAGGCAGTGCCCTCAACAATGCTGCGTAGCGATCGCTCAGCCAGCAATTGCTCAGTTATGTCATTGTAAACAGACGCCCAAAAAGCAGGGCGGCCTTGATCACCCTGTACAGCCGTCATCACAACCTGTACATGACGCACTGAGTTGTCGGCACAAACAAATCGAATATCAATGGTTTGTGATGGAAGGTCGCCCCGAGCGACAGCAGCGCTCACACGCCGGTCGTACTCCAGGTCATCAGGGTGGGTGATTTTGGCAAAGTGTTCGCCGATCAGTTCGTCAGCCTGATAACCAACGAGTTGACAAAAAGCTGGATTCACTTTGATATAAGTACCGTCGAGCGCGAGTTGCGCCATGCCGACCGCAGACTGTTCAAAGATGGCTTGAAAGACCTGTTCACTATGACGTTGCGCGGCTTCAGCGGCAACGCGATCGCTGACATCACGACAGTTCACCACGACGCCCCGAATGACTGGATCATCCAGTAGGCTGGTGGCAACCACTTCAAAGTAGCGCCACTGCGCCGCTGTTTTGTGCTGCACCCGGCACTGCAAAACTGGTTGCGGCGTCCCTGGATGGCCTAGTACGGCCTCCCATAGATCCGCCAGCGACGGCCAATCTGCCGGTACCGTAAGTCGCATCACTGAGCGATTTTGGACTTCGTCTGGTTGGTAATTGAGTAATCGGGTAATCGATGGCGTGACGTATTGCACTCGTCCTCGATGATCCAACAACACGACTAGATCAGACGCATTTTCAGTCAGGCTGCGATAATAGTGTTCTTGCTGTCGGAGAGCCGTTTCTACTTGCTGCCGTTGGTAAGCGTTGGCAAATAGATCACCCACGATTTGCAGTAAGGCGATCTCATGCTCGGTCCAAGATTTGACCAGAGTCGCCGCGAAGCCAACGTAACCGATTAGTTGCTGACTATGATGCATCGGGACCAGGGCCAGCGATCGCATCTTCAAAGCCGCCATGGCTAAGCGTTCGTTCTCCGCTTCAGCAGGCATTTGGGCCGCATCATCAAGCGTAATCACCTGACGCTGTCTGAGCTGCGATATCCACCACGTAAAATCCTCGACAGGGAAGGCACCCCATTCAGCTGGGATGGGAGCAAGCCCCCCCTCATGCCATTGACTATACAGCTCACTCTGTTGCCGATCGGCTGACAGCAAATAGACATAGCTGCGCTGCACCCCAATCGCGGCAGCAATCCTTCTTAAGGCTTGGGTAATCGCCGCTAATAAGTCCGCACTCGGCAAATTCACAAACTTGGTCGAAAGGTGACTCAGCAACCGTTCAAACTCCAGGCGATCGCGGAGTTCTTGCTCCAAGCGCTTTTGGGGACGATGATCATGCGCGATCGTCGATAAGAGACTGACGTCTCCATGCTCATCTCGATGCGCAGTAATCGTCTGTGCGATTGGAATTTCTTGACCATCAGCACTGAGCAATGCAGTCTCACCCTGCCAAGTGCCGTGAGCAATTGCGGCTGGAATCGCCTCGTTCAACACTTTATGAATTGCCCATTGTGGATGATAGTTCCGGATATTGGCCAGCCTCGAACTCGACATGTCTTCTGCAATCAAGCGTTCAAATGCCGGATTCAGGTAAGTCACCTGTCCATCAGGCAAGGCCATACCCACAAAGTCGGAGGTTGCTTCAATAATTTCGAGCAGTTGTTGCTGTTGGTCTTCACTATCTTTGAGATCCGTCAAGTCGCGAATACTCGTCACGATACCGGTAATGTCGCCATTGTCCTCGCAATAAGGCGTGAGGGTTACGCTCCGAAAACGGCGGCCTAGATGGGGAAAGTTAAACCACTTCTCATAGTGAATTGTTTCTCCTTGCAAGCAGCGATCGATCAGAGGTTTGAGGCGCTGCTCAAATGTCACTCGCCCGAAAACATCGGCAACCGTCTGCCCCAAAATCGACTGACTAGCATGGCCATACCAGTCCCGATAGGTCTGGTTAATCACTTGATAGCGATAGTTGGCATCAGTCAGACAAATGCCGTCTTGGGCTACTGCCACCATGCGGGCATATCGCTGCAGCGATCGCTGGGCCTGCACACGCTCAGTAATATCTTCATAACAACCAAAGATGCCAACTAATTCTCCTTGAGGGGTCTTCAAGGGTGATTTCGTCGTCGCAACCCAACGGATTTTTCCATGAGCGTCATATTGGGCTTGTTCGGCAAACACAATTGTCTGGTCAGCCGCCAGGACGGCGCGATCGCGTTCTTGAAATAATTGCAGCGACTCAAGAGAAAGGGCTTGCAGCTCAGCATCTGTTTTACCAATGATGTCATTGGGGTGAGTGCGGCCCATGTCTTTGGCAAAAACTTGATTACAGCCTAAATATCGACCATTCAGAGATTTCCAAAACACCCGTTGAGGCAAATGGTCAAACACCATTTGGAGAAGTTGTTGCGATGCTTGTAAATCGAGTTCGGCCTG
>CAZLYS010000052.1:0-11767 GCA_964563415.1 uncultured Halomicronema sp. | reverse complement strand
TGAGGTGTGTCTCGTTAGGCCCGCTTGCGAGAATGTCAGCTAATGATTTTTGTCGTCCCTCGGTTCCAGCGAGTTGCCTTCAAAGTCTAAGGCTGGCAATGCATTTGAGCTAGGGGCTAATTAGGCCTAATGGTGAAATATTCGCCCATTCTTAGCCGAGGAGCCTGCTGAATTAGAGAGGTTACTGAATAGCCCGATTGAGGTTTTGACGCCCCGGTTTCGTGCATCTATATTTTTGAGCTAAGTCTCAAAAGCAGGTGAGCGGAGTTTTTCAACAGCACTTTCCGAAGAAGGCTGTTCTTTGGCAAATCCGCTGATCGATGATGAAGCCATCGTGCCGACTGTTTGATGCTGTCTGTTTGATATTTATTTACGAGAGAATCTCATGAGCTATGCGAAACGTCATCCGGACTCAGGGGCGACAACCGCCTCTCCGGGAAAATTGTCAAAGCTGTTGAATCCGCGCAACCCATTGTTAACGGTGGGTTTTGCCGGGTTGTTTTTGTTTTTGCTGGCCCGACCAGGGTGGGCTCAAGACGATACTTTGACAGGGGTTGACGCCATCTTTGCCCCCATCGTTAACGTTATGGCCACCCTGCTGTTCTTCAAGATTGGTGGCGAAAATGGCTTTCCCTTCATTGTGCTTTGGTTGTTTGTAGCGGCCATATTTTTCACGTTTCGCATGGGCTTCATTAACTTGCGGGGCTTTAAGCACGCGATTGATGTCGTACGAGGTAAATATGACGATCCTCATGACGAGGGGGAAGTTTCTCACTTTCAAGCGCTTGCGACTGCGGTGTCTGGCACAGTGGGCTTGGGTAACATCGCAGGTGTCGCCGTAGCGATTCAGCTAGGGGGACCGGGGGCTATGTTCTGGCTAACGCTGGCGGGCTTCTGCGGCATGGTCACCAAGTTTGTGGAATGCTCTCTGGCCGTTAAGTATCGCCGCGTGTTGGATGATGGCACCGTTCTAGGTGGCCCGATGTATTATCTGACTCGGGGACTCTCTAACAAGGGCATGCGACCGTTGGGTCAGGGTCTGGCAGTGCTCTTTTGCATCCTCTGTCTGGGCGGCAGCTTGGGCGGCGCCAACATGTTCCAGTCCAACCAGGCCTATGCGGCAATCAGTAACTTGATTCCTGGTTTGCCAGCCTGGATTTTTGGTTTGATTTTGGCCGGGCTTGCAGCATTTGTGATTATCGGCGGCATTCGCCGGATTGGTGCCGTTGCTGAAAAGCTCGTGCCCGCGATGGCGGCTATTTATGCGATCGCCTGTCTCTTTGTAATCGTGGTCAATATTGGTCAGGTACCCGCTGCTGTCGGCACCATTATTAGTGAGGCGTTTGCCCCCACTGCCGTTGCGGGTGGTTTGGTAGGTGTGATTGTGCAAGGGATTCGCCGGAGTTCTTTCTCCAACGAAGCGGGTGTGGGGTCAGCCGCGATCGCTCACTCAGCCGCGCGGACGGATGAGCATATCCGCGAGGGCATGGTGTCGTTGCTAGAGCCCTTTATCGACACCATCGTCATCTGTAACATGACTGCCATTGCGATCGTGCTGACTGGCGTCTATCAAGACACTGGCGAAGGGTTAAGCGGTGTCGCCATGACCTCCAGCGCGTTTGAATCAGTCATCGGCTGGTTCCCGATTATCTTGAGTGTCGCCGTCTGTCTGTTCGCCTTTTCCACCATCATTTCCTGGAGCTACTACGGCATCCAGGCGTGGACCTATCTCTTTGGTGATCGCAGCACACTGTTGTTCAAGCTCATCTACGTCACCTGTACTTTTTTGGGTACCCTCACCAGCTTGGGTCTCATCATCGACTTCAGCGACTTGATGCTGCTGGGGATGGCCTTTCCTAACTTGGTGGGTTGCTACATCCTGTCCAACGAGTTGGCCGGTGATCTGAAAGACTACTGGGCTCGGCTCACCTCTGGTCAAATGCCGACTTATGAGCAAATGGCGACCGCCGACGGTCCGTCTGAGCAGGGTTAAGTTTGCCTTGCTCTAAACGTTAACTACAGGGGGCCGATAGCTCGGCCTCACTTAACAGAATCCGGCTGGGTATACCTCACCGTTCACCCTCGGTGCAGTCGGATTCTGTTCTGGCTTCTGAAAAATTGAGCCGACACTGATGACCAAGAATAAGGCTGACTAGAGACGAGATTCAGGACAAGTCTGTGCCGCTTGGCGGGCTTCTCGCTCCAGAATGAAGCGACGGCGTTGGCTAGGCGGCAAAGACTGGTATTCACCATAGGTCTGGCAAAACTGCCAAATCGTTTTCACAATGGACCATGGGCGGGTGTGAGGCGATAGGCATCGGAGCTCCGGAGCGTGGGTTGAGATTGAAAGCCAAAACATAACTTGCTCCTCCTATTCAGTTAATTTTTCAAGACGATTTGATCCTAAAAAGCCCTGCTTCAAACAACAAACGCTTGGTTCGATGGCATCTATGCAAAAGCTACATACTTGCGTCAGAGCTGAGCGATAGTTGCAGAGGCCGGAGACCTGTCTCAATCATTCAACTGTCCACTTTGGGAATCGCAGGCGATCGCGAATCCGCTACTGCAGGACGACAAGTTGTGGCCAGGTACTCATTGGATCAATGGACATCTTAATTTTCCTCAATCCCCCGAGAAGTGAACAGAGGCAATTTCCGTAAATTGTTTCGGCTACAGTTTACTTTTGGCAGACTGTACCGGCTACGGCGAACCTCAACTGTGTCGCTGGCTTAATATCGCGACTCAGGGAGTTGGCTCCCATGACATCAGATCCAAGGATGTCTACTGGTTTTTCTAATCATCGGTTCTCTGGAAAGGGGCTAGGGTGCGTCATCAATTAATCCCAGAAACCTTGGGGAATCAGCATTGCCGCGCTCGCTTTAACGTCACAAGCTAGAGGTTGCATCCCTCTCATTGCAGGCGTTTGACCGTTAAATGATGACAGCCCCTAGTCAGTTGCTTCAGAATTTAGAAAACCGTTAGGCATAAATCCTGTCATTGGGCGATGCCACGCTCTGGTGAAACCTGCGAATCCTCATCCCTAATTACTCACCGGGTGGTGGTGCAGGCAAGCTGAGACTGAAACCGGTGCTTTTCTAGCTTTGCCAAAATGCCGGTTGATAACTTTTAGTGTTATCTCCATTTTGAATATAAAAAAAGAGAGTCTGGCAAGTCACCAGGCTCCCTTTTTCTCAAAGACTTTACTTGCTTGGGACTAGACAAAATCCGGAGATGAGTCGGAATGCGATACACCAGACGTTGATCCTTAGATCGCCACTCCTGAAACTAAGATAAAGCACTGACAAAAAGTTTTCATGACCGTTTTAGATTGCCAGATTGTTGACGCTAATTCATTGCTCCTATGCGTTTAACCTTCAAGCTCCACCCTATTAATGAATCACGAGGACTGGGCAACGAGTAAAACGAACAACCTTTTCTGAAACTGAGCCCATAAAAAATCTTGACAGTCCCGCTTTGCCACTAGAGGGGATGACGATCAGAGTAATATTATTGCCTTCAGCGTAGTCAACAATTTCAGAACTAGGATTGCCCACTTCGACGACAAAATTTATGTTCTGATAAACCTCTTCAGGAAAATATTTCTTGAACATTTCGTTGATCTTCTGAATCCGGGTCGCATCGTCCACAGTTTGCCAAACAACTCCCGGATCCGTTGCTTCCAGAGGGGGCAAAACATAGAGAGCATAGATCTTGTTGGGATCTTTGACATATTCCAAAGTCTCTTTGAGCACTTTGACAGCTTCGTCTGAAAAATCAAGGGGAACTAAGACTTTTTCAGTAGAAAACAACGACATTATGTAATCCTCTCATGACTTTTGGATACTGAGATTAGGCGGCTTGAGTTAGGTGAAACTCACTTTCATATAATTATCAGAAGATCAAGCAGAAGTTTGCCCTGTCTTCATCCCTGCTAACTCTACTTTAGAGCTTATTGTTGACTGATCATGTATCGATTGTTAACAAATTCAAGGCTTGAAATTAGGTTGATAGAACATCGTGTTCGTGGCTGACTGAATCAACACTTCTTAGTCAGAGGATATTGCCATATTCTGACGTGAAAAATGGCAGTGTCTGGGTTTATTCCAGGTCGTTTTTACTTCAGTAACGTTAGTTAACCCGGTCTCATCGCTGAAGCGCTAGGCTGTAAATAGTTTTATCTAGACTGTCTAAAATTAGTTTTGCATCTAGGAAAGTATGGTTACTCAAATTCAACAGTCCGATTATGAAGCTAAGACATTGGCGATCGCGAATAGTCTGCTCATGGCGACGCGTGAAAAGAAGAACTTCCTAGCTCAGATGCGAGATCAAATGCGCTGGGACGATAAAATCATGGACTTTGCCATGGATAATCCAGGGCTTAAAGTTCAGCTTTTTCGATTTATTGATGCCCTTCCCGCCCTGCGCAGCAAACCCGAAATCGCTCGCCACCTACAGGAATATCTCTCGACCGATGCGGTGGAGTTGCCCAGTGCCCTCAAGGGCTTGCTGAATTTTACGAATCCCGATTCAGTGCCGGGACAACTCGCTGCGACCACGGTGGCACCTGCGGTTGAAACCCTCGCCTATCGCTACATTTCTGGCGAGAACATGGATAAGGCGATTAAAGCGATCGTGCGCATGCGGCAAGACAAACTCACCTTCACCATGGACTTGCTGGGGGAGGCAGTGATTACCGAAGCTGAAGCCGAAGCCTATTTGTATCGATACCTGGACTTGATGGCCCAGCTCTCAGCCGCCGCCCAGCATTGGAAACCCGTTGACGCCATCGATCGCGCCGGAAAACATGCCCTCTCTAAGGTGCAGGTGTCCGTTAAATTGACGGCTTTTTATTCCCAATTTGATCCGTTAGATGCCGAGGGTAGCCGTCAGGCGGTAAGCCAGCACATTCGCACGTTGCTCAGACGGGCAGCGGAGTTGGGGGTGATGGTGCACTTTGATATGGAGCAGTACCAATACAAAGATTTGACCCTGGCAATTCTCAAAGATCTGTTGATGGAGCCAGAATTTCGCGATCGCGATGACTTGGGCGTCACGATGCAAGCCTATCTGCGAGACAGCTACCACGATTTAGAGGGGCTGGTGGCCTGGGCCAAAGAGCGCGGCACCCCTGTCACCGTGCGCCTGGTGAAAGGAGCCTATTGGGATCAGGAAACCATCACCGCCCGCCAAAATAATTGGCCCACTCCCGTTTACAGCCAAAAGGTGTCTACCGACGCGAACTTTGAGCGGATGACGCGTCTGCTGCTGGAAAACCATCAATATCTATATGCCGCCATCGGTAGCCATAACGTGCGATCGCAGGCCCATGCCATGGCGATCGCTGAAGAACTCAACATTCCCCAGCGGAATATTGAGTTACAGGTGCTCTACGGCATGGCGGACAAGCTGGCAAAAGCCATGGCGGATAAGGGTTACCGAGTCCGGGTCTACACGCCCTTTGGGGAACTGATTCCGGGTATGTCGTACCTGATTCGTCGTTTGTTAGAAAACACGGCGAACAGTTCCTTTTTACGACAAAACCAACAAGAGACCGCCGTTGAGGAGTTGCTGGGAGCCCCGCAGTTTGCCCCGGATGATTTGACCGTCGAAGCCGGACAGCCAGAAGATTGGGGTGAATGGATGCCGCCCTTCAAGAATGCTGCCGATACCGATTATGCGATCGCTGACCACCGTGATGCCGCAACCGTCGCCATGAAAACGGTACGTCAGCAGCTCGGTCAACGCTACAGCCCGATCATTAATGGAGAAGCCGTTAACACCGAGACCTCCTTGGATTCGGTGAATCCGTCCAACCCGGCTCAGCTCGTGGGTAAGGTGGGGATGGCCAGTCAGGCGCAGGCCGATGACGCGATCACGGTTGCCAAAGCCGCCTTTCCCAACTGGGCAGCGACTCCAGTTGCTGAACGGTGTGCCATTTTGTGTCGCGCCGCTGACATCATGGCATCGCAACGAGCGGAACTCAATGCCTGGTTGGTGCTGGAGGTGGGTAAACCACTGGGGCAAGCTGATCCGGAAGTATCGGAAGCGATCGACTTTTGCCGCTTCTACGCCGACGAGATGGAACGGTTAGATGCGGGCTATGACTACGACTATCCGGGTGAAACCAACCGCTACCGCTACTTTCCTCGCGGCCTCACCATCGTCATTTCTCCCTGGAATTTTCCGCTGGCGATCACGACTGGTATGACTGTGGCTTCCTTGGTAGCGGGCAACTGCACCCTGCTAAAACCTGCCGAAAACTCATCCGTCATTGCTGCCAAAATTGTCGAAATCCTTTACCAAGCAGGCATGCCACCCGGGGTGCTCCAGTTCCTCCCCGCGATTGGCTCCATCGTCGGCGCGCATTTGGTGCAGCATCCTGATGTGCATATGATTGCGTTTACCGGCTCGCGGGCAGTGGGCTGCGAGATCTACGCCAAAGCGGCTCAATGGCAACCGGGCCAAAAGCATTTGAAACGAGTCGTGGCTGAAATGGGTGGCAAAAACGGCATTATTATCGACGAAAGCGCCGATCTCGACCAGGCCGTGCAAGGGGTGGTGTATTCTGCATTTGGTTACAGCGGCCAAAAATGCTCCGCTTGCTCTCGTGTGATAGTCGTTGAGTCGATCTACGACACCTTTATGACGCGCCTGATCGAGGCCACCCGCTCTCTCAATGTGGGAGATGCAGCAGCGGCAGGCACCAAAGTGGGGCCGGTGATCGACGCCAAGGCCCAAGCAAAAATTCAGAGTTACATCGAAACGGGCAAGCAAGAAGCGACTGTAGTCCTCTCACTACCCGCACCAGATGAGGGATATTTCGTTGGCCCCACCATCTTTACCAATGTCGCTCCTGATGCGGCCATTGCCCAGGAAGAAATTTTCGGTCCAGTCTTAGCCGTCATCAAAGCACAGGACTTTGATGCAGCGCTGGCGATCGCCAACAACACCGATTACGGTCTCACTGGTGGGCTCTACTCCCGTACCCCATCTCATATTGACCGTGTGCAAACAGAATTTGCCGTCGGTAACTTGTATATCAACCGCAGCATCACCGGCGCGATCGTCTCGCGTCATCCCTTTGGCGGGTCCAAGATGTCGGGCGTGGGTTCCAAAGCCGGGGGGCCAGATTATCTGCTGCAGTTTTTAGAGCCCCGTCACGTCAGCGAAAATGTACAGCGTCAGGGCTTTGCCCCCATCGCTGGAGTCGATGATTAGTCCTTGTTTAGGAGATTTAGAAAAAGGAATTTACCGTTCGTCGTTCGTAGGATGCTGTGAGCGAAGCGTAACGCATCGCAGTGTTGGTGGTTTTATTTCTGAAAATCGCCTAAGCGGTGGTATCCGAGAGCCAAATTCGCTTTAAATACGAAAAACCGAGCTGGTCTCCTTCCGAAGAAGTCTTCCAGCTCGGCTTGTGCTCTAGGAGCACACGCGAGTCTACAGGATGTATATATAGTCGCTTAGCCCCCAAATCACGACAACGGGGAAAAACTCAGATAAATTCAGGTAATGGTCTCTGAACTTCAGGTTTCAGGAGATTGGGTTGGTGGATAGGTCTTCTTTTTGCTATCTGGCAACGTACGTAACGCTTTTATATCAATGGATTTAGCGGTTAGTCTGTGGGGTTGGTGGGCACAAGGTTTAGGGGCAACTGGGCAACCCCACGGCGGCATTCATGCAAATTTGGTTAGGTTGGGCTCTGAGTTTGACTGGCATTCATCACATCGGCGTTCAGGTTGTCGGATTGTTCCGTTGCACCAGATAGGTAATCACAGCTAAACCAAAGACGCCCAACAACGCAAAGACAAGCAACCGTGTTCCACCTTCTAAGATGCCTGCACCAAGAGCAACAAATGGCGGATTCGACAGGGCGATGCTAATAACTAGGGCAGGCAGAAATTTGACCCAGGGCGCTTTGGTCAGTCCGACGCCGTAGCAGACAAAGTCAAAGAAGCCGGTCATGAGGCAGCCAGTCATCAAAAAGAAATTGCGCTCTAGATGTCGCTGACTAAAATTGTCGATGCGATACATAAAGCCTTCGCCCACCAGCCGCTTAACCAGGTTGCGACCGTAGCGCCGCGAGAGCCAAAAACTCAGAGAACACGAGCACATATCGGCAAAGCACACCACCGCAGCCCCTTTGCCAAAACCCAGTAGTCCCCCGGCTAAGATGGCGTATGCCGTTCCCGGTAGCGCGGGAATGACGACACTTGTGAACCGCAGGACAAAAATGCCTACCGGTGCCCAGATACCCCATTGCTCGACCTGCGATCGCAACTGAGCGACACCCAACCGCTGAATTAGAACGATCACCACCGCGATCAACAGCACAATTGCCACAAATCGCAGAATTTTGAGTAGTCGTTGAGGTTTCATGATTGCCATTGGTGGAGAGGAAAACCGAGTGTTGAACCGCAGAAGCGTTGGGCAAGCATAATCTCAGCACTTGACCGTTACACGATTGGGGGTATTGAGAGGGCCAAGGTTGTGGACCTGAAGGCACCGTAGATGGATTTAGAGGCTGATTTTTGCCTGTATGCCGTCTGCTGATCTAGAGAGCGGTTGGCGTTACCTGAGGAAGATGGGGCGATCGCTCCACATATTTGCGAGTATGTCAAAAAGGACGCTTGGAAATATTAAACTTTCTAGACTTTTTGGGCGATTATGTCGAAAACCGGTTGCTGATCTCGGGGAAGGAGGTGTTAGAGTCTATAGAAGAGATAAGTAGATATCGGTTGCGGTTTTTGTTTCAAGTACGAACGATTTTTTCACGTTTTCCATTGGCAAAGTTCTCTCCGAAATTTCACTCTCATCATTCCTCAAATTTTGGAGAAAATTTATGTCCATCTATGTAGGCAATTTGTCTTACGACGTTACCGAAGAAGATCTAACGACGGTCTTCGCTGAGTACGGTTCTGTTAAGCGAGTACAGCTTCCCACTGATCGGGAAACGGGTCGCATGCGGGGCTTTGGCTTTGTTGAGCTGAGCGCTGAATCCGAAGAGGACGCAGCGATTGAAGCGCTTGATGGCGCTGAATGGATGGGTCGCGACATGCGCGTCAATAAGGCTCGTCCCCGTGAGCAGAATAACAACCGTAGCTTTGCACGGCGTTAATTGCTGCAATAACGCAGGTGCGGTGAACTGCTAGACAGTTGCTAACCTGATGTTAGAAAAAAGGGTTCAGGCCTTAGGGGCTGGGCTCTTTTTTCGTGTCTTTAGAAAGGGTGTTTGGGACTTCATTAGCCGCCGCTAACGGGGGGGATCAAGACCACTTCATCGCCTGATTGCAACGTCGTATCCGGTTCCACAAACTGCAGGTTGACCCCAAAGCGGGTCAGGTCGCGCCATGATTCTAATTCGGGGTGTTCAGTCAGGAGGCGATCGCGCACATCGGCCACGGTTGTCCCAGTCGGCAATTCCAGTTTGAGTTCGGGCTGACCATAGGCATCTTGATACGCTGCAAAGAGTTTTACAGTGACTTTGATAGGCATAAGGGTGAGAGTGGAGGGTGTATCAACATAGCCTGTTAGGAGGGCTTTAGTAAAAAGTCTGGGAACGTCAGGGAATGAGAATGCTGATAGGGGAAACAGGTTAGCAAGAAAGTTTCGCTTCCCTAGGAGCCTTGACTACCCAGCTATTGCCCCGAGCGCGGGACGAAAATAAAAGGCAAAGCCGAGAATGGCATAGGTGGCCAGCAAAAGTGTGCCTTCAAGCCAGTTAGACCGTCCGTCAGAGCTGATGGAGTTAGTGATCAAAACAGCAACGGCGACGGCGACCAACTCTAGTGGGTCGAAACTCAGGTCCATGGGTTCCCCAAGTACCCAACCTGCCAGCACTAAAATCGGTGCGACAAACAGGGCAATTTGCATACTCGAACCTACTGCGACGGAGACCGACAGTTCCATCTTGTTTTTCATCGCAACGGTGACGGCAGTGGCATGTTCAGCAGCATTGCCAATAATGGGCAGCAAAACTACCCCGGTAAACAGCGGCGACAGCCCCAATTGTTCGGTTGCGGGTTCCAAAGCATTCACCAGGAGTTCTGACTCTACCGCCACGATAAGTGTGGCCCCAATTAGCACCGGAATCCAAATCTTGAGGTTAGGCGCGTGCTCTGGTTCTGCCGGTTCAGGTGACTCCGATGACGCCAATTGGGGTCGCTCATCCAGGGTTTCTTCATAGTCGGCGGTGCCCACGTTGTACAGGTAGGTGTGGGTCTTCATCGAAAACAGCAGCGTCAGGCCGTAAACGGCAATCAGGATGACGGCAACGGCGTCGGACAAGTTTTGCAGGGTCGTTTCGGGGACAGCGTTAGACGTGAACCCCACGGCGGTGGGCAACAGGATGGCAATGACCGCTAAATTCATGGCCGAGGCATTAACTCGGGCCATCACCGGCTGAAAATCCTGTTCTTTATATTTAATGCCGCCGAGCAGCATCGATAAACCCAGCACGAGGAGTAAATTGCTGATGATCGACCCGACAATGCTGGATTTCACTACGCTGACCAACCCTTCGTTTAAGGCAATCAGCGCGATGATCAGTTCGGTCGCATTGCCGAAGGTCGCATTCAATAACCCACCCCAAGACGGCCCCAACACCACGGCGATTTCTTCCGTTGACGCCCCCATCCACCCCGCGAGGGGAATAATTGCGAGTCCAGCGGTAATGAAAACGACTAACTCTCCCCAACCTAAAAAGCGGGCCGCAAAGGAGATGGGGACAAAAATCAGCAGGCCGTAAAAGATAAGGTTTTTGATTGACATAGCAGGTTGGAGGGACGAAGGTGCCAGAATACCAAAGTTAGTGAGCTGGCTGCCTCTTATTGTGCGCAACCAAGGGGTTCTCAGCAATCAATCGGTGAAAGGTAGCAATGAAGAGGTTGACAGCGGTGATGGTGGGATTAGCACTCTTGCTAGGCGGTGGCATCGTTGCCATAGCCGTGTTCTTTGTGTGGGCGAGTTCTGGACGATTGGCTGAGTCAGAGTATGCCCAGATCAATGTGAATGAGGCATATCCCTTGAAAACTGAGGCAAATGAGTTCTCAGTGGTGTCTTATAACATTGGCTATTTATCTGGGTTGACGAATAATCAAGCGGTGCGCCCTGAGGCCAGCCTGTATGAGGCGAATATGGCGACGGCGATCGCGGTACTGGAGCCTCTAGCCCCTGACATCTTGGCTCTACAAGAGATCGACCTCGACTCGCGGCGGTCGTATCAGGTGGATCAGGTCGCTGCCTTAGGCGATGCCTTGGCATATCCCCAACGGGCGATCGCCATCAACTGGGATAAGCGCTATGTGCCCTTTCCCTTTTGGCCACCGACGGTGCATTTTGGGCAAATGCTTTCGGGGCAGGCGATTTTGAGCCGTTGGCCCATCGTAGAACATGAGCGCATAGTGCTCGAAAAGGTGGCGGGCAATCCGTTTTTTTACAACGCTCTGTATTTAGATCGCCTCGCCCAAGTGGCTCAAGTGGAGGTGAAGGGACAAATTGTGGTGGTGATCAACTTGCACTTAGAAGCCTTCGATCGCCCCACCCGACAAAGTCAAACCGAAGTTGTGTTGGCCCTGGCCGAGACCTATGCGGAACATTATCCCGTGCTGCTGTTGGGAGATTTCAACAGTGCCTTAAATCGCGATGCTGAGGGCACTCCGCGCTCCATTCAAACAGTATTAGATTCCTCCGTGTTTGAGCCCGTGGTATCGGCAGTAGATTGGGGAGCCTCAGAACAATTTACGTATCCTTCGGGTAAACCTGAATTCAA
>CAZLYS010000051.1:2537-11802 GCA_964563415.1 uncultured Halomicronema sp. | reverse complement strand
GCGGCCATCACTAGCTGCACCAATACCTCTAACCCCTCGGTGATGATTGGGGCGGGGCTCGTTGCTCGCAAAGCCCGAGCAAAAGGCTTGACGGTCAAACCCTGGGTAAAAACGTCCCTGGCCCCTGGTAGTCAGGTGGTGTCTGACTATCTCGAAAAAGCAGGGTTGCAAGACGATTTAGACGCCCTGGGCTTTAACCTCGTGGGCTATGGCTGCACTACTTGTATCGGCAACTCTGGCCCATTGCCGACCCCGATCGTGGAGGCGATTAATGCCAAAGATCTCGTGGTGGGCGCGGTACTCTCTGGCAACCGCAACTTTGAAGGGCGCGTCAGCCCTCACACGAAAGCTAACTACCTGGCATCCCCACCGTTAGTTGTGGCCTATGCGATCGCGGGCAACCTCGCCATTGACGTGAAAAAAGACCCCATCGGTCAAGATGCCGAGGGTCGCCCTGTGTACCTCAAAGACATCTGGCCTACCACCGAGGAAATCAAATCCGTGATGGCTGAGGCCCTGACGCCGGAGATGTTCCGCAGTCGTTACAGCAACGTATTTGCTGGGACCAAAGACTGGCAAGCGATCGCGGCTGAAGCCAGCCAAACCTACGACTGGAAAGGGGACAGCACCTATGTCCAAAATCCCCCCTTCTTTGACAATATGGCCGCTACGGTAAACGGCAGCAGTGCGGCTGATATCACCGGAGCCCGTCCCCTAGCGCTGTTAGGCGATAGCATTACCACCGATCACATCTCTCCTGCGGGAGCGATCAAAACGGACAGTCCGACTGGCAGTTACCTTAAGGGCTACGACGTCCCCGTTAGCGAGTTCAACTCTTATGGCTCGCGGCGCGGTAACCATGAGGTGATGATGCGCGGCACCTTTGCCAATATTCGTCTGCAAAATGAGATGGTGCCGGGTTCCTCGGGCGGCGTGACCAAATATATGCCCGCTGGCGAAGAAATGTCGATCTATGATGCGGCGATGCAGTACCAGGCCGCAGGCATCCCTTTGGTGGTGATCGCGGGCAAAGAGTACGGCACCGGTTCTTCTCGTGATTGGGCCGCCAAGGGTACTCGCTTGCTCGGAGTCAAAGCGGTAGTTGCAGAGAGCTTTGAACGCATCCACCGGTCTAACCTGGTGGGTATGGGCGTGTTGCCGCTGCAGTTTCATCCTGGCACTACTCGCGAAACCTTGCAGCTTGACGGCAGTGAGACCTTTGACCTGACAGGACTAAGCGGCGGTATCCAGCCAGGTATGACAGTCACACTCACGGTGCATCGGGCGGATGGCGCAACTGAGTCAGTTTCTCTGCTGTGTCGCATCGACACCCTTGATGAAGTGGAATATTACCGCAACGGCGGTATCTTGCACTATGTTTTGCGGCAGTTGCTGGCGGCATAGCTGGGGGTCGGTTGGGCGATCGCTGTTCTGACAGCGTTGCCCAGTCACAGCTTCAAATAGTTTGAGATGTGGACCTAAGGCACCATCATGCGCCGTCGCCCATGAGTAAAGGGACTGCAAGCTTCTTCGAGCGATCGCGAGCGGTACACAGCTTCAAAGACGTTATACTGATGCACCATTTCATTATCAATGTCGACCGCAGTGAGCCAGCCACTCTTGGGCTGGTAAGCACCCGTATCAATATCTAGCCAGCCCGGCCCCTCCACGATTTGCCCAGGGTCAATATCAGGAAACGTAAACGTAATCGTATGCCCGGTGATAATCAGCTTGTTCTGAAAATAGGGCGTCGGCGCACCGTGAAAAGCATCGCGAATCCAGCAGTATTCCTCGTGGGACTGCTCGTGTAAGGGCAGGGTCGGGTTGAGTCCAGCGTGCACCAGCCAAATATCGCCCAAATCCAGATAGAGCGGCAGCGTTCGAAACCACTCCATATGTTCTGATAGCAGTGCCACATCCTGGTCATAGCTAGCCAGCGTCGATTGTCCTCCACTATAAAGCCAAGCCTGCAGTGTATTTTCCGCATCGCGGGTTTTGCCAAATGCATCCAGCAGCAATTGCTCATGGTTGCCTAACACGCAGGCAAACCCTTGCTCGCGAATGTAGCTAACCACTTTAGAGCTTTGGGGACCGCGGTCAATTAAATCACCAACACAATAAATTTGGTCATTTGTCGCTGGACTGATCTTGTCCAGCAAATGTCTCAGGCCAATATAGTGGCCATGAATGTCACCGATAAAAACACGTCGCGGCATGGGCAAAGAGAGTCAACAGACCACTAATACATAGGAAAAAGAACTGAGTGAGGACAATGCACCGAAACTTGTAGGTTTCCTTAACGTAACAGACTCATCTAAGAAGAATCCGTAAATATTATGAGGCTGCACATGCTCACTAATCATCAGTGTCACGTATTTTCAACTAGCTGCGACGATCGCGCTGAATGTCGTAGATTGCCTTTTCGACACACCACCGTTTAGAACGACCAGGATGATTAAACTCCACGCGCTCAATCAACCGTTCTGACACTCGCCGATCTTTAGTCAGGCGATCCAGGCGCCGCATTAAACTAGCGGGCACAGTGGCTGCGCTGGAGGGCACTCGCGCTCTGCGAACTGGGGCTAAGCGGCGACCCGGTGGTCGCCGCCGGCGCAGCCACCAAACGATCGCTCCCAAGATGGCCATTGCTAAGAGAATTTCAATCATGGCAAACGTCAGGCTTGGATATTGATAGCGCCAAACAGCATGACTCAACCCTTCTAGTGCGGATCACTACCGTCATGGCTTATTGTTCCCGCGAGGACTCTGAGGACGACGTCTCGGCATCAGTCGTTAACTCAATTCCTGATTGTTGCATCGCCTCGGTGAGGGATGTTTGCCCCACTTGCCATAAGCCTTGGGGTACCGGGTCATAGCCCCCCGGATGCCATGGATGGCACCGCAAAATACGCTTGATGGCTAACCACGAACCACGCCCAGCCCCATATTGCTGCACAGCGTCTAACGCGTACTGTGAACAAGTCGGCGTGTATCGACACGTAGGGGGTAGCAGCGGAGAAATCACGTGACGATAGCCTCGAATCCCTCCAAGTAGGCAAGTTTTGAGTAGATGCGGTTTGGTCATAGTGCGATCCTAACTCGCAGCCCTTGAAGTCGAGAGTACGGAAATCAAGGTGCGATCGCGCCTTAACATTTGTTAAAATGGCGCCAGTAGATTTCAACATCGATCGCCCAGCTAGCGAACAGTGGCCGCTGTAGATCGGTGCCCTCCCGCCGCTCACAGTCTTGCACACTGGCCTAACCGGACTCTTCACTATGCTGCGCTTAGAAAACATTGCCAAAATTTACCCCACTGGCGAGGTACTCAAAGATGTGAACTGGGAAGTTAAACCCGGCGATCGCATTGGTTTAGTAGGCGTGAACGGGGCTGGCAAATCAACTCAACTCAAAATCATTCGCGGTGATGTCGAACCCACATCAGGCAATGTTATTCGACCTGCCAGCTTAAAGATCGGTTACCTCAATCAAGAGTTTGAAGTAGAAGCAGAGCGAACCGTTCGAGACGAATTTTGGACCGTCTTTCATGAAGCCAACACCATTCATCATCGGTTGACTGAAATTCCTCACGACATGGAAACCGCTGATCCCGAGACTTTAGAAAAGCTGATCCACGAGCTTGATCGGCAACAGCGCAAATTTGAAGCGTTAGGCGGTTATGGGCTGGATGCCCGTATTGAGAAAATTTTGCCCGAAATGGGTTTCAGCAACGATGACGGCGATCGCTATGTGAGTGAGTTCAGCGGTGGTTGGCAGATGCGCATGGGTCTGGGCAAAGTGCTGCTTCAGGAACCCGATATTCTCCTACTGGACGAGCCGACTAACCACTTAGATCTGGAAACGATTGAATGGCTAGAGACTTATCTCAAAGGTGTCAATACACCGATGGTCATCGTTTCTCACGATCGCGAATTTTTAGATCGCTTGTGTACTCAGATTGTCGAAACCGAGCGTGGTGTTTCCACCACTTATCTGGGTAACTACACCAAGTATTTAGAGCAAAAAGCCGAAAATCGGCTGGCTCAGCAAAGCGCCTACGAGCGCCAGCAAAAAGACATCGCTCAACAACAAGCCTATATTGACCGCTTTCGGGCCAGTGCGACTCGCAGCACTCAGGCTAAAAGCCGCGAAAAACAGCTAAATAAGGTCGAACTCATTGAAGCGCCTGATGCTGATGTCCGCACCCTCAAGTTTCAGTTTCCCCCGGCACTACGTAGCGGTGAGGAAGTCGTCCACATTCAAGAACTAACCCATTGCTACGACGATAAAATTTTATTTCTAGGGGCCAATTTAGAAATTGAACGGGGCGATCGCATCGCGTTCCTCGGTCCCAATGGCGCTGGTAAATCGACTCTGCTACGCCTCATTTTGGGCCGTGAAGAACCAACTGAAGGCATTGTGCGCCTGGGTCGGCACAACGTCATGCCTAAGTACTTTGAGCAAAATCAGGCCGAAGCGCTGGATTTAGACAAAACTGTTTTTGACACCGTGCAAGACATCGTACCGGATTGGAAAATGGAGCAGGTGCGAACCCTCCTCGGTCAATTCCTTTTCAGCGGTGACGTGGTCTTTAAACAAGTCGGTGCTCTCAGTGGTGGCGAAAAAGCCCGTCTGGCTATGGCCGCTATGCTTGTGCAACCAGCGAACCTGCTGATTCTCGACGAGCCGACCAATCATCTCGACATTCCGGCTAAGGAAACCCTCGAAGCGGCACTGCGTCAATATGACGGCACTGTGCTCATCGTGTCCCACGATCGCTATTTCCTCTCGCAAGTGGCTAATAAAATCGTCGAAATTCGCGATGGTGAACTACGCCTTTACCGTGGCGACTATCACTACTATCTCGAAAAAATTGAGGCTGAAAAAGAGGCAGCCCGGCGCAAAGCCGCCGAAGCCGAACGCGCCGCTAAACAGGCTGCTAAGCGCCGTAAGCAAAAAGAAAAAACTGCTGCTCGCAAAGCGGCTAGGGCATAATCACCCACCGGCACTCACTTCAGGCTGCTGACAAGATTGACTGTGCATGACATGCGTAGAGGTAACTAGTTTGAGGCCCTATCTTACTGGCCCATGACTAAACCTGGTGAGGCACTGAAGGGCATGCCTCTATGCAACCCGCCTTAACGAGCGAGTTGATAATACGTCAACGTCACATCAGAAATAGTTCGCGTCTTCTTCTGACAGTCATCATGAGGAGTGGGCAACGTTTCGTAGGCTGCCGCCGTCAGCAAGATTTCGTCATCTGCGGCCAAGTCCTCTCCCAACTTGGAAGCCAGATTCATTTCATGGCCAAAGAGATCGCGATCGCCAATTTTTAACACCTCACCGTATCCAATCCCCACACTGATATGGATAGCCGCTTCATTCAAGTGGGTCATTAACCGTTGCATCGTTGTGAATGCGACTGCTGGATGGTCAAAACTGGCATACAGGTTATCGGCTTCGCTCTTCAAGACATGGCCACCCTGCTGTTCGATCAACGGTATCGAAAGGTCACGCATTGCCTGAATCTGTTGCAATGTGGCAATGATGCCCTCAGCGTGGGTCAACCGCGAAAAGTCAGCCATATCGACCACCACAATCGCACAGGTGGTCAAAAAGCGATCGCGGATTTCAGCATCTAAATCACGATGTTGCTCTGGGTGCGATCGGCGTTGGCGTAGTAGCTCTACTAATTGGTCAGCCTCAGTCGGGGAGGCAGTCACAAATTTCGTCATCAAGATGCTCCGGCATAAACTGTTAACCCTTTTGGCCAATACAACATAAACCAGTGATCCCTATTGTGAATTGAGGAAATGTTGACTTACTCCGAATCGGCCGATGCCCCTGAGCGATCCTAAAATACCCTTTTTAGCATCTTCGAATACCTAAGCAAGCATCTAGAACAACATGTACTAAATGACACGGAATTGTTAGTAGTGATTGCTGAGCGGGTATACAAGACCTACTAACCATATAAATTGATCTATGAAACCTCAGCATTGCATAGTTATTGAAGATGAGTAAATCGACTTCTATACGGCAGCGCATTGCTTGGGGTTATGCGATACCCCTTGTCATTGCTGTTTCTGGAATCGCGACTGGTCTAGGCCTAGGCAAAGCAACGACAAACCAAGCCTTGAAGACTCAGGAAGCCGCGATCGCTGAGCGCAAATTACTAGATACTGTCAGGGTCAAACTACTGTCATATCGACCCAGCAGAGAATTTTCTCGAAAGCTTAACAATGCTGAGGCCATCCAAGTAGAGGGAGAACAGTTATATGCACTGCTAGCAGAAATTCAGAATTTGGCAGCGCTCAATTCGGATATTCATAGCAGTCTGGATCAAGATATCTTAGGTGGTCTAACGGTCACAGAGCACCAGGCCCTGCACGATACGTTTGACCAATTGCAGGAATCCCTGGCTACTTTTGAGCTGCGTGTACAAGCCTTTATTCGCGAAGCTAGCGACTTGGCTGAGCAGCCCAATCGTCGAGTCCTAGCTCAACAGGCCCTCCTAAGGTTTGTGCAAGGTGCGGAATATAACCAATTGCTCGACGCCGCGTATCAACTAGACTATTTTGTCGAGCAGCTTGATATGCAAGAAAGGAGGGCTCAAGATGCCCTTGATCAAGCATTTTGGCTCCAAACGTTGATTATCTTATCTAGCCTTTTACTCTCTGTGTTGAGTGCTGGGTTCATTGCTTGGCAAAACAGTCGGGCGATCGCGCGACCTATCGTCGAAGTCACAGATATCGCCCGTCGCGTTACTGAAGAAGGCGATTTTAGCTTACGTGCCGAGGTCTACAGTCAAGATGAAGTTGGCATTCTCGCCCATGCGCTCAATCGTCTCATTGAGCAAGTCAAACAGTTACTTGATGAAATTAACCATAAAAATGTCGAGCTATCTGCAGCCCTGACACAACTTGAGACCCAACAAGTGCAACTCATACAGTCCGAAAAGATGTCTAGTCTAGGGCAACTTGTGGCAGGGGTGGCGCACGAAATCAACAATCCGGTCAATTTTATTCACGGTAATCTTGACCATGTCAAACAGCATGTCGATGATGTGCTGTTTATAGTCTGTGAACTCCAAGAGCAACACCCTAAGGCCGTTGCAGAGATCGAAGCCATCAACGAAGACATCGAGCTTGATTTCATTCAGCAAGACCTCGGCAAAATCTTGACTTCTATGCGAGTTGGTACAGAGCGAATTCGTGAAATCGTCTTATCTTTGCGCAACTTCTCACGTCTGGATGAGGCTGACTTCAAAACCGTTAACTTACACGAGGGACTCGACAGCTCGTTGATGATTTTGCAGCATCGTTTTA
The DNA here is from genome assembly GCA_964563415.1 of uncultured Halomicronema sp. Taxonomy (GTDB): domain Bacteria; phylum Cyanobacteriota; class Cyanobacteriia; order Phormidesmidales; family Phormidesmidaceae; genus Halomicronema. The sequence continues at coordinate 4,477 of CAZLYS010000051.1, read as the reverse complement.
AGGCCAGCACTGAGCGCCCTGAGATCGATGTCATCTGTCATTATGGTGACCTGCCGCATGTCGAATGCTATCCTGGCAAACTCAATCAGGTTATCCTCAACCTGTTGACCAACGCAATTGATGCCATTGAAGAACGCCACTTTAGAACAGACGAAAGACTTGAGGTGCCATTAGCAGTCAAAATTACGACGCAAATATGGCAAGAAAACTGGGTAGAAATTGCGATCACAGATACCGGCACTGGCATGTCAGAAGACGTCAAACAGCGATTGTTTGACAAATTCTTCACCACTAAAGCAGTGGGTGTCGGTACTGGTATCGGCATGTCGATTAGCCATCAAATCATTACTGACCTCCATCATGGTCAATTAACCCTTGAATCCACTCAAAATGTAGGCACAACCTTCTTTATTCGAATTCCCATTCAGCAAGATTCATCGTCAACCTTGCCAGACAATGCTGACAAACAAGCCGTCGCTGGAATTCGGCGATGATTAACTCTTCATGTATCCTTGTCAGCAATTTAGTCAGGTCTAAGATGCCAAAAACTGGCGGCGCGATCGCGGATCTCCGCTAAATCTTCGGGCTTCATCTTGTCAAGGTTTTTCAAAATGAAGCTCATGCGACCTTGAGACTGCAGCTTGTCTCGGTGGCGATCTAAAAAATCCCAGTAAAAGAAGTTGAAGGGGCAAGCATCGTCGCCCGTTTTTTGCTTGTGGTTGTAGCGACAGCCCTTGCAGTAATCACTCATGCGATTCACATAGTTGGCTGAAGCGGAATAGGGTTTCGACGCTAACATGCCGCCATCTGCAAACAGTCCCATACCCAGCACATTCGTTTGCATGACCCAGTCATAGGCATCAATGAACACGGCGTGAAACCAGTCTTCTACTGCCTGTGGCTGTAAGCCCGCAATGAGAGAAAAATTTGCCAGAATCATCAAGCGCTGAATGTGGTGTCCATAGCCGGTGCGTTGCACTTGATTGATCACTTGGTGCAGGCAGTTCATATCTGTCTCGCCCGTCCAGAACCAGTCGGGTAAAGGGCGATCGTGATCGAAGAAATTGCGCCCACAATATTCCTCACCCACATACCAATACAGGCCGCGCATATATTCGCGCCACCCCAACACCTGACGGATAAAACCCTCGACGCTGTTCAGCGGTAGGTTTTGCTCGTGGTAAGCCCGCTCCACAACTTCAATCACCTCTAGCGGTTGCAGTAATCCCAGGTTGAGATAGGGCGATAGCAGGGCATGCCACATCGTGTCTTCCCCCGTCACCATGGCATCTTGGTATGGACCAAAGGTGGTCAGGCGGGTCTTGATGAAGTGGTCGAGTACTTGCAGCGCTTGGTCGCGAGTCACCGCCCACTGAAAAGGTTCTAAGTCTCCAAAAGTATGACAGTCAGCCTGTTGTACGACGGTTATGACCGCTTGGGTAATGGTATCGGGCTCAAAGGTCAACGGTTCTGGCGTGTCGAGTTTCCCCTTGGGGGGTTTGCGATTTTCCTTATCAAAGTTCCACTGACCGCCAACGGGGTCGTCACCCGCCATCAAGATGGCGAATCTTTTTCGACCCTCACGATAAAAGCTTTCCATCAATAGGCTTTGTCGCTGGCTGGCCCAGTCATTAAAGGCATCAACGCTCCATAAGAAGTGGTTGTTGGGAATGATGTCGAGGTCGCATGGCAGCTCCAGCGCTTGGAGGAAGTTCAGAAAGGGGCGATCGCTCGGTTCCATCACCTGCAGCGTTGTGATGTCCTGAGCCTGAATCCATTGACGTAGCGGGGTCTCAAAATCCGCTGCGATTTCGTAACTGACTGGCCAACCTGCATCCGTGAGTTCAGCCGCAAAGTGACGCATGGCCGACCACACTAACACCAGCTTTTGGGCATGATAGCGACGCTGTTGCCCATGCTGACGCGACTCAATCATTAAC
>CAZLYS010000051.1:0-2527 GCA_964563415.1 uncultured Halomicronema sp. | reverse complement strand
GGGGTATCGGTTGGCTGATCCTGACGCTGGGCTAAGGCAGCTTGTCCGGCAAAGAGTTGATCGCCTAATACCCAAACGCCTGTCGTCATCATCTGGCCCTATGTATGCTTTCAGTATTGTGGCGACTTTTGGCGATCGCTGCCGTCACCTCACAAAAGCACAGCTGATGAGGCACTTGCACGCGCACTGTCCTCAAAGGCAGCATGCTGACCGAGCCACGAACTGGTGTGCCGTCTGGCAAATATCCCCATTACCGCTTCTACGCAACAAGTACAGGAGTATGATCGTTTACGGATTTTTAGACCGCACGGTTGAAGTAGAGAGTATTCTGCAATCATCAGGTGCGCCATCTTGCTCGAAAATTGTTACTCCTCAAACCCATGAAACTTGTTGAAGTGCGCTACCCCATCCTTAGCCAGCTACTGACTCTACTCGTTATTTTGGGCAGTAGTGCTGCCGCTCTAGCAACGCCCTATGTGCCGCCGTCTGGACTGGGTGCCCCTGGACGTCGCGAAAGTGCTGGCACCCGAGGCTGTGCCTTTGGTAATCCAGCGAGTCTCATCGCGCTCATGCCTACTGAGAATATTGGTTTGACAACCGATCCATATCCTCGGTTCTATTGGTATATGCCAGTCAGTCAAGCAGAGTTTTTGGAATTCACCTTGAGTCCCATAGGTGCTGATGGAGCAGCGATCGCGCCCATCTATACCACTCGGTTGGCGGTACCCGAAAATGCCGGTATCGTCAGTCTAGAAATCCCTGAGACGGCTGATTTACCTGTGCTAGAAGCAGGCGATCGCTATCAATGGCAAGTCGCCGCTTTTTGCAATCCCCAAAGCGACAACGGCGATCTCCAGATTCAAGGATGGGTGGAATATCAGCCACCAACACAAGGACTACAGAGCAGTTTAGCTCTCGTCTCTGAGTCGGATCAGGCCAGCCTCTATGCCCAAAACGGCTACTGGTTTGATGCCGTTGACCACCTAGCGGTTCTAAATGCCAGCACCCCAGAAGACGCTTTGCTACAAACGCGTTGGGCAGAGTTGCTGGTCTCTGTGGAGCTCGATGACCTGGTTAATCAGCCTTTGTTGTTGTCTGACACGCAAGACTAACCTCTGATGCGGCCAACATTCGTGCAACGCGGCGCCTAGAGAACAAAGGCAGCCAGCGTTGCAGTTGAGTTATCAGTGGTGGGGGATATCCTCTCCTGAGGATTGGGCAGCACTGGACTTTTTCTAAGAAAAGTCACGGTTTGATGCATGACAACGTTTCCAGAAGTGAAAGGTATTATGCCTGACTTAGGGGTCGTTTCTGTTCCCGAAGTCCTCTGACGGGCAATTAATTGCCATTGCATCTATCTTGCTAGGAACTCTCGTCATGTTTGAAACCCAAGTCAGCATTGCCGCACAGCTCAAACAGTTATTGCAGCGAGTCAGTCGGCTTGAAGACGCTTTAGACGTCACGTCACCAGCGATAGACGACAGTGATGGTGCGATCGCTCGCCAATTCTGCAATTTACCCACGGTGGCTGAGCGACAACTCGCCGATGACATCTCGCCCCATCGCGCTCGGCTAATCCGCTATATCGATAAGAAGTGGATGAACGGCACCAAGCTCCGCTATTACTTTTTCACCAGCGGCCCTTATGCAGGCGCGACTGATCAAATTGCAGTGGTGCGAGAGGCCTTCCGCGTTTGGGAAAACGTCGGGATTGGGCTGATCTTTGAAGAAATTGATGATATTAACGAAGCCGAAATCCGCATCGGGTTTGAACGTGGCGTTGGCTCTTGGTCTTATGTGGGGCGGGATGTGCTCGAATTTCCCGGTCAGTCAGAGCGCACCATGAATTTTGGTTGGGACTTGACTCGCGATCCCCGTGGCGTTGATACCCCAGTCCATGAAATCGGCCACACATTGGGCTTTCCCCACGAACACCAAAATCCGTTTGCGGGCATCAAATGGGATGAAGCAGCAGTCTACGAATACTTTGGAGGCTCCCCCAACAATTGGAATCGTCAAACCACGTTTCACAATATCCTGCGTAAACTCTCTGAGGGCGAGGTTGGCGGCTCTGCTTGGGATCCAAACTCCATCATGCATTACTCATTTCCCAGTGGGCTGATCCTCGAACCCGAAAAATATCAGCGCGGGATCAGCCCGACAGGCGGTCTGTCTCCCCAGGATATTGAGCAAGCCAAACTTTTCTACCCACCGCTGGAAGACACCTATCCGGAACTCAAAGCGTTCCACTCAGAAGCTCTCTCTCTAGAACCCGCAGAACAAAAGAACTTCATCATTCGTCCTGATGCGACTCGTACTTACACCATTCAGACCTTTGGGGATGCTGATACCGTGGTCGTGCTCTTTGAAGATCAAAACGGTGATTTAAAGTATGTGACGGGTGATGACGATAGCGGCTCCAGTACCAATGCTCGCCTCAGAGTCAGGTTCTATAAAAACCGCGAGTACGTCTTGCGCATTCGGCTCTATTTCAACTACTCAGCGGGAGAGACTGCTGTCATGATGT
>CAZLYS010000050.1:0-11911 GCA_964563415.1 uncultured Halomicronema sp. | reverse complement strand
TCCCTCTTTAGTCAAACCCGCCAGAGAATAAAAAGACCCCTCTTTTCCGTCCATTCTCATATTTTGGTTCACTGGAACAATTAAGCTTGGCTACGAAAAATGGTCGTTTCAGGTTTTCTGCAGCGAGAGTAACAGAAGAGGGATATGCAGCTATTATACGAGGCATTCTTTCAAGAAAACATGCTTCTTTGTTTGGAAAATCGGGGCTGTAGTCTTTGGATTCGCAAGCTCTAAATCAGCTCGAAAAATTTCAGCTCGGGAAATTATTGGGAGGTCGAGCTTGACGCTCTCAATAGAATGACCTTGCCAGAAAAATACTGGCAAGGTCGAAAACCTCAAAATCGATGAAAACTGTCTCTAGACTACATTCCTGAGGCAAATCATCTAGACAGGAGACTGTTTACACGTTTCATTCAGTGGTTTCTAAATCTGTGCTACAGATTTGTCAAAAATCCAGAAATCATGCCTGTTGGGCATTGCCTACTCTAAGGAGCGGCCAAAGGGAAAAAGGGCCAAAATCATAAGTTTGAAGTGTTGCTTGGCAAAGGGTAAACCAATGATCGTAATGGCCAGCAGAACACCCCAGAAAAGGTGATTGAGGGCGATCGCCCAACCAAAGATGAAAATCCACACCGCGTTAAGGATCAATGCCAACGTCGTATCAGCATTAGGGCCTTTCTTGATTTCTTTGCCAAAGGGGGTAAACGAAGCGATGCCAAGTTGAATGGTGGCAATCCCAAAGGGAATGCCAATGATGGTCAGGCAAGTGCTAATGCCCCCCAAGATATAGCCCACTCCACTGAAAAAACCCCCAAAAATCAGCCAAATAATATTGCCCAGTAAGCTCATCCTACTCCTCTCCCTTGTTGCGCAGCGACGATGTCATCATACGCAACCTCGCCCCATCTTGAGCCGTACCCCCAAGCCGTAATTCACCTACCCTTTTACGGGCGAGTCATTCTCGCGATCACCAACTCACTGACTTGCCACGCTGTAGCGAAAATGACTCGCCCCTGCACCTAACCCGTTACAATCAGGTCGACCATGCTTGCTGCCATTTTCCCTTGCACCTATGACCCCAACCATTTGGCCTGGTAACCCGCATCCCTTAGGCGCAACCTGGGACGGCAAGGGCACCAACTTTGCAATTTTTTCGGAAAATGCGATCGCTGTATATCTGTGTCTCTTTGATGAGCAAGGACAAGAAACCCAAATTAAACTGCCTGAACTCAGCAACGATGTTTGGCACGGCTACATTCCTGGTATCGGGCCGGGGCAGCAGTATGCCTATCGGGTCGAAGGTCTCCACGACCCCAAAGAAGGTCAACGCTTTAACCATTACAAGTTGCTGCTCGACCCCTATGCACGGGCGATCTCAGGTGATATCCATCATGGTGAAGGTTTATTTAGCTACCCGATCAGCAATCTAGACAATGAAGATCGCGATCTTGAACAGTCCACCCTCGACAGCGCTGAGTTAATGCCTCGATGCGTCGTAATTGACCCGACTTTTGATTGGGAGGGCGATCGCCATCCTGAGATGCCTTGGCACGAAACCATCATCTACGAAACCCACGTCAAAGGCCTGACTCAGCAACATCCCGATGTACCTGAAGCCTTGCGGGGGACTTATGCTGGCGTGGGACATCCCGCCGTTATTGCTCACCTAAAATCCTTAGGCGTGACTGCGATCGAGTTGTTGCCCGTCCATCATTTCACGGGACATCCAGGTCATTTAGTCAGTGCCGGGCTGCGTAACTACTGGGGCTACGACTCTATCGGCTATTTTGCCCCCTATTCCGAATACAGCGCTGACGGTCGCCACGGCGAACAGGTACGCGAGTTTAAAGAGATGGTAAAAGCACTGCATCAAGCGGGTATCGAAGTGATTCTCGACGTGGTGTACAACCACACCGGAGAGGGTAACCAACTAGGTCCCACTCTCGCCTTTCGCGGCATCGATAACGAATCCTACTATCGTCTGGTGGAAGAGCTACCCCGCTACTATATGGACTTCACCGGCTGCGGCAATTCGCTCAACGTTTGCCACCCTCAAGTGCTCAAGCTCATTATGGATAGCCTGCGCTATTGGGTACAGGAAATGCACGTCGATGGCTTTCGGTTTGATCTAGCCTCGGCATTGGCCCGTGAACTGTACGAGGTAAATAGCCTGGCAGCTTTTTTCAGCATCATTCACCAAGATCCGATCCTCTCCAACATCAAACTGATTGCAGAACCATGGGACATCGGCGAAGGCGGTTACCAAGTCGGCAACTTTCCACTGTTGTGGTCTGAGTGGAATGGTAAATATCGCGACTCAATGCGAGACTTTTGGCGCGAGGCCCACTGCCGCTTGGGGGAATTTGCCTTTCGCCTGACTGGCAGCTCTGATCTGTACGAACCGAGCGGCAAGCGACCCCACACCAGTATCAACTTCATCACCTGCCACGACGGGTTTACTCTGCGGGATCTGGTCAGCTATAACGAAAAGCACAACGAAGCGAATGGCGAAGGCAATCGCGATGGCGAAAGCTACAACCGCTCATGGAACTGTGGAGTCGAAGGGGAAACCAACGATCCGGTCGTGTTAGAAATTCGGGCGCGGCAACAGCGCAACTTTCTGGCGACGCTCTTGCTCTCTCAGGGGGTGCCCATGCTGCTGGGGGGAGATGAGTTTGGCCGATCGCAACAGGGCAACAACAATACCTACTGCCAAGACAATGAACTCGCCTGGCTCGACTGGCACCTGAAACCAAATCAGCAAGCCAGCCTAGCCTTTGTGCAGCAACTTATTGCTTTTCGGCGATCGCATCCAGTATTTCAGCGGCGAGATTGGTTTCAGGGACGCGAAATACATGGCTCTGGGGTCGATGATATTGGCTGGTTCAACATCGACGGTACCGAAGTCAGTGAAGAAGACTGGCAAGAGGCTGAAGCCAAAACCATCGGAGTCTTTTTGAACGGCGAAGAAATTCATAGTCTTGATCGCCAGGGCAATCGCATCATTGACGATAGCTTTCTCATTTTGTTTAACGCTCAGGCCGACGCGCAAACCTTTGTGCTGCCTGAGGCAATCGCTCAGCGCTCTTGGCAGCTCTTGCTCGACACCAAACTTACCAAGGGCTTTGTCGATCCACCAGCAGCGGTAGTGGGTGAGTCTCTCGTTGTCGGGGGGCGATCGCTGATCGTGCTCATGCATCCCCGCAATTCCACCTCGTTGTAGAGTAGCCAACGCCTCACTGCACCTCCGCAATTCCCTGTCTGTGAGTACCTTGGCCTACCCTGCTCCAAGCACAATCTTGGCACCTCTAGCGATAGAACATTGCCTTATGTTTGGATTACTATCGATCGCTCTCAGTTGCTCGGCAACGGGGTTTTTAGCCTATTGATTCAATAGCTTCTGAGAGCGCGCTAAACAAGTTTAAGCTCCATTTGAATATTACAGCGTTGATATGGCGAAGGATGCCCAATCACTTTCTGAAACCCTAGCTTTTGATAGAGCTTGATTGCAGGCTCTAAGATTGTATTGCTCTCTAAAAAGACTATTTCTGCTCTTAACTCACGTGCTTTATTGATAGCTGCTTCCCCTAAGAGCCATCCAATTCCTTTACCTTGAGCTGTTTCTGTGACGGCCATTTTGGCTAATTCATAAGTGTTGTCATCCATCTTAATTAAGGCACAAGTCCCGACAATCTTTCCCTCATACTGTGCCATAAAGATATGTCCACCTGGCTCCAGGATTTTCTCGTTGGGGTAGTGAAGAGATTGATGATCAGCTTCTTCTATCTGAAAATATTTCTCAATCCATTCATAATTTAGGTGCTTAAAGTCATCATGAAACTCTGGCAAGTAATCAATAATTTCAACAGACTTCTGTTCACGTATTTTTCGCACCGCTTTGACTCGATCTAAAAAACTCTTTTCAGCGAGTAGGAATTCAACTTCGGCGACCGCATTCCAGAGATCATATTGGGATTCTGATAAAAGTTCCTCAACAGTCTGATTGACATCAAGACACTGCTGTTCAAGATTGGGAATAAACTGCTTCCCGGCATCAGAGAGTTTAACAAGGCTTACCCTTGCATCTTGGCTATGTTTTTCAGTGGTGACAAGCCCTCGATTATTCATCCCTCTAACAATCTGGCTAACAGACGCATGGGATTGTCCAATGATTTGAGCAATCTCGGTGACTGCGGCGCTTTCTTGCTGTGACAAAACATAGAAAACAGGAAACCACTTTGGCTCAAGTGCAACGTCGTAAAGCGGATAAATTTTTGCAGCATCTTCAGTCAAGCGATCGCTTAGTCGTCGTAGACGGCTACCTAGCGCGACCTTACCAATTTTGGAATAGAAATCCATGAAACAGAACTGATTACGTAAGTGCTTACATAATATCATGAACATTTAGCTGAAAATTGCAGGTGGACTCTTATTGGCTTGCCCCTATTAGGCCGCCTACCCAGACTGACGAGTTGAAGGATATCTTGCCAAGACAAACTGTGATTTATCTGGATGGCAACCCCTAACGTTGAGGTTGCTTAGCGCGGTGGTGTACCGATGACAAGAGGCTCGAACGTTGCCCAGGATGACGGAATCCTTAACATTTTTAGCGTCCAGTGAGAAGTCTGGCTGAGGCGTGGTTCAATAGCGTTTCAAGTATTGTCTGATACAAACTTAAGTTGCGTCTATTGGATTGGGGTTGGAAAGGAGCACATCACCATGAAACGTCGAGACATCATTAACTACATCGGTGTGGGCGCGGGTACGGCGTTTGGCGTCGCAGCCTGTGGCGATGGTTCAACGCCGACCTCAGCGCAAAATGGAGAGGTCTCGTCTGACTTGCCTACAGTAGAGTGGCGGATGGCGACCAGTTGGCCCCAGGCACTCGATACGATTTATGGCGGGGCGCAAACGGTGAGCGATCGCGTCAGCGCTATGACCAGCGGTAAATTCACCATTGAACCCTTTGCGGCGGGGGAGATTGTGCCGGGTTTAGAAGTGCTAGATGCGGTGCAGGCAGGCACGGTGGAATGTGGCCACACGGCAAGCTATTACTATGTCGGCAAAAATCCAGCGTTAGCCTTTGGCACCACCGTGCCCTTTGGCCTCAATGCCCAACAGCAAAACGCCTGGCTGTATCACGGCGGTGGTTTAGAAGCGATGCATAAGTTGTATGCCGACTTTGGTGTGATTAACTTTCCGGCGGGGAATACCGGGGCACAAATGGGCGGCTGGTTTAAGCAGGAAGTCAACAGCGTGGCCGATTTGCAAGGGTTGAAAATGCGGATTCCCGGGTTGGGTGGCAAGGTGATGGCGGCCCTTGGCGTCAATGTCCAAGTGTTACCCGGCGGCGAAATCTTTCTAGCGCTCGATCGCAATGCCATTGATGCAGCGGAATTTGTCGGTCCCTACGACGACGAAAAGCTAGGTCTGGCAGATGCGGCTGACTTCTACTACTATCCCGGTTGGTGGGAGCCCGGTGCGACCCTCGAACTGCAAGTCAATCTCTCCGCCTGGGAAAGCCTCCCCACGGAATATCAGGAGATTCTCAAAACGGCAGCCTATGAAGCCAACATCAATATGCTGGCCAAATATGACGCGTTGAATGGTGCTGCCCTGACTCGATTGGTAGACCAGGGGGTGCAGTTAACGCGCTACAGCGATGAAATTATGCAGGCCGCCGAATCGGCAGCGTTTGAAATTTTTGAACAAGACGCCAGCGCAGACGCCACCTTCAAAGAAGTTTATGACAATTGGAAAGCCTTTCGGGAAGACGTCTATGCTTGGAATCGCGTCAACGAACTCAGCTTTGCCCAGTTTGTGCAGGGGTAAACAGCGACGGTGAATACGTTACTTGCGATCGCTCGCTGGATTGATCGGGTGAACAGTCTTATTGGCCGCCTGGCAAGTGGCTTGGTATTGGTGATGATTGGCGTGGGTTCTTGGAACGTCATCGGCCGTTATGTGGGGCAGGCAGTGGGGCGCAACCTCAGTTCTAACGCTTTGATTGAAACCCAGTGGTACTTGTTTAGTGTGGTCTTTTTGTTGGGGGCCGCTTACACCCTGCAGCGCAATGACCATGTCCGCGTCGATGTGCTCTACTCTCGCTGGAATGCTCGCCAGCAAGCACGCGCTAACTTGGTCGGCACCCTGCTCTTTTTGCTGCCGTTTTCTGCTTTGATGCTCTGGTTTTCCTGGAAGTGGGTGTTCGCTTCCTGGCGTATTTGGGAGCAGTCACCTGATCCCGGTGGTTTGCCTCGCTACCCGATTAAAACCGTCATTTTGCTCGGCTTTATCACGCTGATCTTTCAGGGGATTTCGGAAGCCATTAAAAGTTATGCGCAACTACGGTCAGCGTCCCCGAGTCGTACTGGGGGTGACGCGTGAGTGCTGATTGGCTCGGCCCCGGTATGTTTGTCGGCGCGTTGATATTGCTGTCGTTGGGCTACCCGGTGGCGTTTTCTCTGGGGGGGGTGGCAATTTTGTTTGGGGTGATCGGCGTCACCTTTGATTTGTTTGACCCAGTGTTGATGACGGCGATGCCCCAGCGCATTTTCGGCATCATGAATAACTTCACGCTGCTGGCGATCCCCTATTTCATCTTTATGGGGGGCATGCTGGAAAAGTCTGGCATTGCGGAAAATTTACTGGAAACCATGGGCCAGGTATTTGGCCGAGTGCGGGGCGGCTTGGCGATCGCTGTCGTGGTTGTCGGTGCCCTACTAGCCGCTACAACTGGCGTGGTCGCGGCCACTGTCGTCACGATGGGCCTGATTTCTCTACCCACCATGCTACGCCATGGGTATAACAAGGATCTGTCCGTCGGCGTCATTGCCGCTTCGGGCACGTTGGGGCAAATCATTCCCCCGAGCATTGTGCTGGTGGTGCTAGCGGATCAGCTCGGCATTTCTGTCGGCGACTTGTTCATTGGCTCTTTTATTCCCGGCTTACTGATGGCAGGCGCGTTTATTACCCATGTGGTAGTGATCGCGATCGCCCGGCCAGACTTAGTGCCCGCATTACCCAAAGAATTATTAGAGGTCCGCGGTCGGGAATTGTTGCTCAAAGTTGTGCAGGTGATGATTCCACCGCTGATTTTGATTCTGCTGGTGTTAGGCAGCATCTTTTTTGGGGTGGCGACGCCGACAGAGGCAGGGGCACTAGGGGCATTGGGGGCGATCGTCCTAGCGTTCTTTAACCGACAACTCACCTGGCCATCGTTGCGGGACGTCAGCGACAGTACCCTACGCACCACCAGCATGGTGATGTTTATCCTCATCGGGTCTACGGCCTTTAGCCTGGTATTTCGAGGGCTGCACGGCGATCGCTTCATCTACGATGCGCTGACTCAACTTCCCGGTGGTCAGGTTAGCTTCTTGCTAGTCAGCATGACCACCATCTTTGTGCTGGGCTTCTTCATCGACTTTTTTGAAATTGCCTTCATCGTGGTGCCGCTCTTTGCCCCCATTGCTGAGCAGCTCTATGGTTTTGGCGGACTTGTCTGGTACGGCGTGATTGTGGGAGCCAATATGCAGACTTCGTTCCTCACACCACCCTTTGGGTTTGCTCTGTTTTATCTGCGCGGCATCGCTCCCCCGGAAATCAGCACTAACAATATCTATCGGGGTGTGATTCCGTTTATCTTGCTGCAACTCCTAATTCTTGTACTGATCATTGTCTTCCCAGCTCTGGTCAATTACTTGCCTTCGCTCAATTGGTAGGACTGTCAGTTGCAAAACCTAGTTAAATCCCAGGCTGTGTAAACTACGGTTGAGTAGTGTTGGCAGAGGATCCTGCCGCACAACATAGTGAACTCTCAAAGCCATTACAACATCTGCCTGGTTAGGTCTGCGATGGCTTCCGATACCACTAGATAGACGGATAGTACTTAATAAATAGATGATTGTAGTAGAGTACTTTCTCCACTTAACGAGATGGTGCCATCAGATCAGATCGGTTATCTCGTACTGTAAATACTCAGAATATCTATTGCCTCAGTCAATCACCAGATTAGGAGTAAACTCGTGCTCGACAAGGGGACGAAGACTGTTGAGGCCTGCAGCGATCGCCGAACTGTTGTGAATGACTGTCCCAATGAGAGGACTTAACCCGGTAGTGGTGGCAAGGCCCAGAGCGATGAGATTGGGAGCGACGGCAAGGGCGATGTTTTGTTCAATCAGATCGCAAGTTTGGCGAGCGATCGCGGTCCTCACACGTCCACCGGCCCGATTAGATTGAGATGAGTCCTTTTGGGTAAGACGCTAGAGGATCACAACAATCAGTTTGAATTGGCAGCAGTGAAATGCCACCCCCTGGCCTTGGATGTAGCGAGTAGGTACAGACAGCTCTAAAGCCGGGTTATATAGCCAATCGCAGTTAGGTTAGAACGGGGTAGATCGCTGGAGCCTTTAGGTGGCAAGACTTCCAGTTCTGTCTTCTGCCTTTTGCCTTCTGCCTTTCGCTATACCAATGCCTCTGAGACTGAACGACAGATCTTCCTTTCAGCTCCGCTCAAAGAACGTAGACTGAGCGGAGTCGTAAGCCCTACGGGCAGGCGAGGCCAACACGCAGTATCTCCTATTGGGAGAAAGCCAACTTGTATGTATAGCTGTAATTCGTAGAACTAGGATTAGACACTCTCATCAAGCCCCTTGTCTTATCAGGAGTTTCTGAATACAGCTGCCTAATCTCAATCCATAATTTTTGTAACAAAAGCCTCTCATTTTTCTGTCTTTGAGTATAAAACCCTTGTCGTACAGGTAATACAACCAATGTCGGCAGTATTACTTTTAGTTTCATGAGTTGCTGACATATGGCTAAAACCGTAAAATTAGATACAGATATTCAGAATTACTGTTTTGAATCCCTTTGTTCTACAGTCAGAATTTGACTTTGCAAGGGCATCTTGAGACAAGATCAGGGCGCTAATCTCCGGAATGCGCCTCTTTAAATACCCCTCTTTCAGATAATTCTTAAGCTTGGAGGCGAGAAATATGAAGCTTTGTTACCGTGGCATTGAATACGACTACACACCACCGGTTCTAGAGGTGTCTGAGACCGAAATGCTTGGGCATTATCGGGGTCGACCTTTGCACTTTTCTTATGTAAGGCATGTACCGTTTCCCCAGCCCGAAGCCGATCTGATGTATCGGGGCACGTCTTACCACACCACTCGACAGGGCGCAGTCGAGGCCGTCGTACGCGTGAAAAAAGCACCCCAAGAAGCCCAGTTCAAGCCGGTATTTGATTCCATGGCGACAGCGCGTCGCAATTTGCTGCAAGAAGCTGCTGATATACATCAGGCCAGCATGAAGCGATCGCTCGAACGCCGCATGCAAGTTGCCCAAGCTAGAGGCGATGAGCAACTGCTTCGTCAACTAGAAGATGAGATGCATCAATGCGCTTGAGCATGAAATAGCCCCCAAGAGCAGCTGGCGTTGCTGATGTTTGGGATGAATTGAGTCGCTACCCAAGAAACGGTCGCACCAACGATAACGGAGAGCGGGCATCTTGCCCACGATCTTAAATCCCTGATTCATTCTGCGATTCAGCAACACCGAGCAGCTAAACAGCGAGTCATATCGACCAATCAACCATAAATGCCCCAAGCTCCCTCTGAACGTCAAATCCCTCTAAGCGTTAAATCGTTTGGGGGGATTTTGCTTGGTATTGCAAGGGCAAGCTCCCTTAAGGCACTAGAAAATCTCACCTGTCCCTCAACAGTTTATGGATAGGTTGGTACTCCTCGGAAAAAGCCTGTCAGTGATCGAGAGACAACTCTGACCACACCGCTCCTGAAGGGAGTAATTTTTGCTGGCCTAGAGTTTTAAATCGATTCTGAGTTGCCATAAAACACTCTATCCAACACTCAACTGTCGTCTTTCTGCCGGGCTTAAAAAAGCGGCTTGAAAAGAATGATTTGCCAGTTTTATAAGATCCTCATGGGTTAGCCCCAGCGCCGTTTGCACTGCCGCAAAATTTTCATTCAAGTAGCCCCCAAAATAGGCCGGGTCATCAGAATTCACCGTGACACAGAGCCCTTGATCCAGCAACTGTTTCAGGTTGTGGTCGACCATCGTATCAAATACGCAGAGCTTCACGTTAGAGAGAGGACACACAGTCAGAGGAATTTGATGCTCTACCAAATACTCCACCAGAGCCGGATCTTCTACACAGCGTACGCCATGGTCAATGCGAGACACCTTTAATAAATTGATGGCTTCCCAGATGTACTCTGGAGGGCCTTCTTCGCCCGCGTGGGCCACCGTGAGCCACCCTTCTGCCCTGGCTCGGTCAAACACAGCCTGAAACTTAGAGGGCGGATGCCCCATTTCGGAAGAATCTAAACCGACGCCGATAATGCTGTCTCGATAAGGTAGGGCTTGTTCTAGAGTGGCCATCGCTGCGTCAGCACTGAGATGGCGCAAAAAGCACAAAATCAGGGCCGCAGAAACCGATAACTGTTCACGCCCTGCCTGCAAGGCTGCAGTAATGCCGTTAAATACAACTTCGAAGGGAATGCCGCGATCAGTATGGGTCTGTGGGTCGAAAAAGATTTCGGTGTGGCGCACTAACTGAGCCGCACATTTTTCTAAGTAAGCCCAAGTCAAGTCGTAAAAATCTTGCTCCGTTTGTAAAACCTGAGCCCCCGCGTAATAGAGATCTAAAAAAGTCTGCAGGTTTTCAAACTGATAGGCAGCTTTAATTTCTGCAACTGAGGCATAGGGCAGTTTGACGCCATTACGCTGAGCCAATGCAAACATCATTTCGGGCTCGAGAGAACCTTCAATATGAATGTGAAGTTCGGCTTTTGGGAGGGTTTGAATGAAGGAGTTCATAGCTAATCCCTGTCGAGCTCAGAAAAAAACTGAGGGTTACGCCCAAGGTGTTGCAATCCGAGCACCTCAGCCTTTTCTTTGAGTCTAGCGTGCCTCGACCTGACCTAAATTTTCTACGCGTCGATCACTTCTATCGTGAGTTTAATTGCCACTGTCTCGGTGGCGATCTGCTACGTCAAGCGCACCCAGACTCATCGGACGTTTAAGGGGCTCGCCGGTTAGGGTAATCCACTTCATCGGCATAGACGGCAACCACCTGAAGCTGACTGTCGGTGCCCAACCGAACCAGAGACCACCGTTGCACTGGGCAACAACGGATGGCGAGTTTGGCGGTACGGGCCTTACGGAATTTGGTTTTACTCAATTCCACGGTGGGTTAACCCGCAAGGGCCTGCGCCTTAAGCTTTTCCCGTAAGCGATGGGGGCTTGCTCAAGCGCACGATGATGGGCGGGCCCGCACTACCACATCCGTATGACTCAGCGCCTTGAGTGGGTCGAAGACTTCAGCGATATCCCCTTCGCGGTCAAAGACATGAATCACCGGTGTCGATGGACTGACTGGTTTCTCTACCGTCGTCAGAGCTTCAAGCCACCGATACGATTCTTTTGCTTCAAAGTGGCTAGCTCGTTGGGCCTTATGGGCTCTGGCTCGACGCGGTTTTTTCCGCTCTGGGGTTTCATCCGCTGGCGGCTTGGCATGGTGCGGACGATGCCACAACTTTTGCCAGAGCAATCCCCCGGTTGACCCAGCACAAGGTCAACCGCTGACCCACTGTGAATTCCCGCCATTGCCTTGCGGGCCATACCCCTTACGTTTGGGCAAGATCCCCGCATCATTGAGGTAGGTGGTGTCCCCACACAGAGCACCACGCTATGTAAACTCACTCTCTGGGCTGTTCTCTGACAATGGGGGCGATGAGCTGTGCAAAGCGGGTTTGGGATTGGTGAAAACTCATAAGCTCGTTATAAGTCCCTTCCCACTTTCAAATACCGTTATAGGGCCTTGCCAAAGTTTCTGCTTAGGAGATCTCTAGGAAAGAGTTTACCCACTAAGCTGGGCGGATGAGAATGTC
>CAZLYS010000049.1:0-11953 GCA_964563415.1 uncultured Halomicronema sp. | reverse complement strand
TAATCAATTACCTGACAACGTTTCTAATTACGCTGCCGATGACCAGGGAAGACGGGCAGGCTTAAATGAAACCTGGAGTTATGATCTGTTTAGCGAGGCTTGGTACACTCAGCCGATCGCTGCGGGCAAACCAACTTGGTCCGCAATTTACGTCTGGTCATCATCCGGAGACAATCCTTACATCTCAGCTTCCGCTGGTCGCCCCATTTACGACGCCAGCAACCAATTGCTAGGCATGGTCGCTGTCGATATCCATCTGTTGAAGCTGAGTGACTTTCTGCAGGATTTGAATATCAGTCAATCGGGTCAGATCTTCATCATGGATCGCGACGGCATGCTCATCGCTAACTCTGGTGACTATCCCCCGTTTAAAGGCACAGGCGAAGACATTGAGCGGATAGGTGTGGAGGCGAGCCCCGACCCGATCATTCAGGAAATTAGCCAAGCGCTACAGACCGAGGTGGAAAACTGGCAGCAAGTGACCACAAGCCAAGAACTGAAGCTGGAACTGCAAGGGGAGAAAAACTATGTGCGGATGGAGCCCTGGCAGGATGAGTTTGGGCTTGATTGGGTCGTGGTGACCGTCGTGCCCGAGTCCGACTTTATGGCGGAGATTAATGCCAATACCCGCACGACTATTGTGCTGTGTATCGGGGCTTTGGCCATCGCCACCGTGCTGGGCATTTACACCTCTCGGCGGATTACTCAACCCATCTTTAAGCTCAGTCAGGCGAGCCAAATGCTGGCAGCTTCTGCCCGCAATCGGTTTGCCACCCACATAGCCCAGACCGAAAAGCACAAGCCCTTGGAGATCGACCTTGATCGGGCAGGTATTCAAGAATTGGATGCGCTGGCTGATTCCTTTAGCCAAATGGCGCAACAGCTGCAGGAAACGTTTGGCGAATTGGAAACCCTGAACGATGAACTAGAGGAGCG
Organism: uncultured Halomicronema sp.; assembly: GCA_964563415.1. GTDB lineage: Bacteria > Cyanobacteriota > Cyanobacteriia > Phormidesmidales > Phormidesmidaceae > Halomicronema. The sequence goes on along the minus strand of CAZLYS010000049.1, from coordinate 11,017 downwards.
CGTTGAACTACGCACTCAGGAACTCAAAAATACTCTGCAGGAGCTGCACCAGACCCAAGCCCAGATGCTGCAAAGCGAAAAAATGTCGGCACTGGGGCAAATGGTTGCCGGAGTCGCCCATGAGATTAACAATCCCATCAACTTTATCTTTGGCAACCTGAGCCACGCTCAAACGTATGTCAACGATTTGTTAGCGCTGGTAGAGCTTTATCAACAAAAGCAGGCAGGCACTGACCCAGAGATTAATGACTTGGCTGACTCCATTGACCTTGACTTTTTAACCGAAGACTTGCCCAAGCTAGTCGGCTCTATGCGGGTAGGGTCAGAGCGGATTCGCGAAATTGTCACGTCTCTGCGCACCTTCTCGCGGTTAGATGAGGCGGAATTTAAAGTAGCCGATATTCACGATGGCATTGACAGCACCTTGATGATTTTGCACCATCGCACGAAGGGCAAGCCCGATCACCCCGCGATCAAGATCGTCAAAGACTACAACACGCTCCCACCGGTCGAGTGCTATCCGGGTCAGCTCAACCAAGTCTTTATGAATATTCTCTCGAATGCGATCGATGCATTAGAAGACTGGTTTACTTCAGCGAGAGCTACCGGTAGCGATGCCGAAACCGCCGCGAGGGAACCAATGATTTGTATCCAAACTCGTCGCACGGCAGAAGACTCGGTAGTGATTTCTATCAAGGACAATGGCCCCGGCATTCCGGCAGAAATCGGCGATCGCCTGTTTGAGCCGTTTTTCACAACCAAGCCGGTGGGCAAAGGTACGGGTATGGGCATGGCGATTAGCTACGAGATTATCAGCCAAAAGCATCAGGGCTATCTCACCTATACCTCGACGCCCGATCAGGGAACTGAGTTTGTGATTGAAATTCCCATCCATCAGAGGCAGCCTGCCGGTGCGGGCAAACCTGCGTAAGACGGCAAAAGCCCTATAGTGGCGTAATTAAATAGCGCGACGAGATCGCTCCGGATCCGCCTGAGACAATTCTGTACTCATGCAGCGATCCGGAGCTTTTACTTATTACTTACAAGAAAATTGCTATGGCAAGTCGCAAATAGATTGGGCCACTCCAGAGCACTGAAATCACCCTCTGACCAGACCTCTCAATTCCATAGGATGTCCTTCTCGAGGGGGATTCCTATGGCCGCGTTTGGAATGCGGCCATAGAACAACTAATCAACGATCACCCCACACAACAATGCCTGCTGTTACGCACTCTTCATTCAGAATGTGCCTTCGGCAACAACGATGACCATCAACTGCTCAGATCACGGGTAAATCTAGCTACATATATTTTTGTTTTAAAAAATTAAAAAATTCTTTCATGCAAGGCTTTTCCACGATTATTGCCTTCTGATTCTTAAGTATAAATAACTATTTAATTCCAAAAATTTGTGCTTAATAACACCTCTGATTAAGTATATTTACTTCATCTGTAAACTTAAGTTTACAGAAATTTATAAAAGTATTAAGTATTTGTACCGAAGCCTTAAGAAGATACCCGTAGATATTCTGAGATTTATAGTCAGCCCCCAGGCTTTTGCCAAAATCTCCAGAGTAAATCTGCGGGATTCTTTGAGTTTTTCGAAAAGTTAGCAGGTTTTTGCCTGTTCAGATGCCAATCACCTAGGTGATTGGCATCTGAAGATGGTGCTTCAAAAATCACCGTGTAGTTATTAGTTCCCAAAAACCATGCTTCAACCTTGCGTCTCTACTTTGGTTCATCAGCAATTCGAGCTTTGGGTTGAGCAAGCTCCCGATGCGATCGCTTTGGTCGCTCAAGGGCGAGAGTATACCTATCAACAGCTCAATACTCGGGCCAATCAACTTGCCCGGTTTTTGCGGCAGCGGGGAGTCGGCCCCGAAGTGTTGGTGGGGGTCTGTCTACCTCGCTCACCTGAGCTGATCATGGCCTTGCTCGCCATTCTTAAAGCCGGTGGGGCTTATGTTCCGATGGATCCTTGCTATCCGGCCGAGCGGTTGGAGATGATGCGAGCAGATGCTCAAATGCCCTTGTTGCTGACCAATCGCGCTAGCCAGGCGGAGTGGATGCAGTCCACGAGCACCCAAGTGGTTTGTCTCGACGCCCAATGGGAAGATATCGGTCAAGAGTCAGAAGCCGATTTGCCCTGCCAGGCACAGCCCCATAATTTGGCCTACATCATCTACACATCCGGATCGACCGGTAAGCCTAAGGGCGTGATGATTGAGCATCGCTCGATCGCGGCCTATGCGCAAATCGCTGGGGCAGCCTACGATTTACAGCCGAGCGATCGCGTGCTGCAGTTTTGTTCTATCAGCTTTGACACGGCAGCCGAAGAGATTTTTTGCTGTTTGGGGCGAGGGTCGACGCTGGTGCTGCGCACAGAAGACATGATTGGCTCGGTGCAAACATTTTTGGAGCGATCGCAGGCGTGGGGCGTCACCATTTGGGTGTTTCCGACCGCGTTTTGGCATTTCTTGGCGACCGAATTGGCGCGCACTGGCCTGACGCCGCCAGCCAGTCTGCGGCTGGTGACCATGGGGGGCGAAAAGGCCATTCCGGCACAGCTCGCCCAGTGGCGGCAGCAGGTCGGCGAGCACATTCGGCTAGTCAACACTTATGGCCCCACTAAAGCCGCTATCGTTGCGACCATGTGCGATATCGCTGGTCCCGAGGCTGTCCCTGGGGCTGAGACCTCCCCCATCGGGCGCGCAATTTCCCAGGTGCAGACGTATGTGCTTGATGAGGCTCGGCAACCCGTAGCTCCTGGTACAGCGGGTGAACTTTACATTGGCGGGGTGGGAGTAGGCCGGGGCTACCTCAATCGGCCTGAAATCACGACAGAGCGGTTTTTGCCCGATCCGTTTGCGGCGGATGAGACCGCCCGCATGTACAAAAGTGGAGATCGCGTGCGCGATCGCGGTGACGGCATCCTAGAGTTTCTGGGGCGGGCCGATCACCAGGTCAAAATTCGCGGCTTTCGGGTTGAGCTGTTTGAGATTGAAGCCGTGCTAAATCAACATCCCACTGTGCAAGAGGGGATTGTGCTCGCTCCTGAAGATGCCCTGGGCAACCCGAGGTTGGTCGCTTACGTGCTGCCCAACGACCCACAAACCGCCACGAACAATGACTGGATAGCTGTTCTCAAGTCGCATCTGCAAACCCAATTACCCAGCTACATGGTGCCCGCCCAGTTTTGCGTATTAGAGAGCTTGCCGTTGACTCCTAGCGGCAAAGTCGATCGCAAAGCCCTCCCGGCCCTCGATGACCTCGGCAGTGCGCCGCTTGCCCCGGAAGATCAGCCCCAGACCAAGCTTGAAAAACAAGTTGCCACAATCTGGAGCCAGGTGCTAGGAATACCCACTATTGGGCTTTACGACGATTTCTTTGAACTCGGGGGCAGCTCGCTGCTAGCAGCCCAATTGGTCAGCCTGATCGCTGAAGATTTGAACATCGAGTTGCCGATTCGCTGTGTGTATGAGTCGCCCACTGTCGCCACTCTTGCCCAGACCTTAGAGGTGCTGAAACAGGCAGGGGGCAATCCCTTTAGCGTGCTGACGGATCTGACCACGCAAGCAATTCCGCAGCCGCCCAAAATCACTGCTCGCCAACGGACACAATCGGCGCCAGAGAGTCCCAAGGCGGTATTTTTGACCGGTGCCACGGGTTTTTTGGGGGCGTTTTTACTGCATGAGCTGTTGCAACAAACTCAGGCTCAGGTCTTTTGCCTAGTCCGCGCCGACAGTCGCCCCGAAGCCTTTGCTCGCCTACAAGCCACGTTTACGAAATACGGGCTGCCTGTGGCTAACCTCACAGGACGGGCCGTGCCCGTGCCCGGTAATCTCGGTCAACCACGCTTGGGCCTTTCAAAAATTCAGTTTGCCCGTTTAGCCGATCAAGTGGACGTGATTTATCACTCTGGGGCAACGGTGAATTTTGTGAAGCCTTACTCGGCGCTAGAGGCCGAAAACGTGCTGGGAACGCGGGAAATTCTGCAGTTGGCTGGTCAAGGAAAACTGAAGCCAGTGAACTATATCTCAACGGTGGGCGTTTTTGGGGCGATCGCTTACTTTACTGGCCAGTCCATGGTCTACGAAGAAGACGATCTCGACCTGAGCCGCGATTTCCTTTCTTGGGACGATGGCTATGCGCAAAGCAAATGGGTCACCGAAAAAATGTTGCTGGCTGCCAAAGCCCAAGGCCTGTCGATCACGGTATTTCGTCCTGGATTCATCGCTGGCAACAGCCACACAGGCGCGACCAACCTCCGCGACTTTCTCTCTCGTTCCTTGTTGGGATGCATTCAACTAGGAGCCTACCCCGATTTGGTCAACTTTAAAAACCAGGTCGTGACAGTGGATTATGCGAGCCAAGCAATTTTGCACATCTCTCAGCAGCCAGAGTCCGTCGGTGGCACCTTCCACATTACCCCTTGGTCACCAGCCCGCGACTTTGCCTGGAACGACCTCTTTGCTTGGGCACAAGACTACGGCTATCCCCTGCAGCGGCTGCCTTACCGTCGTTGGAAAGAGCAGCTTTCTGAACACTGTCGCCATGCCCAAGACAATGTCCTCTATCCGCTGTTGCCCTTTCTCAACGAGACCATCTATGAGCAGAAGCTCACGATTTTGGAACTGTACGAAAACACGGCTGATTTTGACTGTAGCAATGCGATCGCGGCTCTCAAAGGCAGCGGTATCCAGTGTCCCGTAGTTGATCGGCAAATGCTGTTCACCTATTTAGATGCCTTCATCCACCAGAAACAGTTACCTCAATCGCCGCCGCTATCGCTGTCGGCATAGGCGCTGTTGACATGGGCAAAATCAACAGGCCCAACAGACTTCTTTAATCAACAACATGCAGCTCTTTGCCATCAGATTTCTAGCTTTTGTGGCCGGCAGTTAGGACTTTTTCCATGGGGCCAGCAAGCGCGGCAGAAGTCTGCTGCCCTAGCTGTGTTCTGCAACTGTTGGTTCACTATCTATCCACACTATTTTTAGGAGATGACCGTCATGCTACAAGTTCAACAAACTGCCGATGGTAAGGGTAAGCGTCTGACAACAACGATGCCCATTCGGCGGAATACGACGTTTCATCTGATTCGCCAGTACAGCCCTGCTCCTGAGAAAACCTACACCAGCGTGCAAATCGACATCGATCACAGTATTGAAGAATTTTATTTGGCCCATTTGAACCATAGCTGTGAACCTAACGTCATCGTTGATACAGCTAAGTTAGAGTTGCGAGCCATTCGCGATATTGGTCCTGGGGAAGATTTGACCTTCTTTTACCCCAGTACGGAATGGCACATGGCGCAGCCCTTTCAATGCTTATGTGGAGCACCTAGCTGCATCGGCACAGTTTCTGGGGCCCGAGACCTGACGCTTAATGTACTAGGGGAATATTTTATCAATCAGCATATTGGGGCCATGGCAATGGAACATCTGTTGGGGGCACAGCAACTCAAGACGCCAATCGCTGTGTAGCCAATTCATAGTCATCATGCGCCTGAACCAGCAAAGGCTTCGCGAAGACGGCATTAACACTCAACTCAGCAACTAGAGTTCAAGACCTGCTCTTTTGCTTATGAACCTGACTAACTTTTGCGAGTCAACCAGATTTGTGGCCTTTGATCGCTGGTTCAATACCTTGACCAATCTCAAATTAGACCTCTTGCACGAATAAAATAAGGCCCCCTTCCGTCCCCCAAATTTGGGGGAAACTGCTCTTGAAGGTTCTGTATGTCCCTACCATGGGCTCGAAAGTCCCCCAGTATTGGGGGATTTAGGGGGCGCTCAGCATTGATGCCAGAGGTCTATTGAACACTGGCTAGAAGAATAATATGGGCTGACTCCCCGTCGAGAGAGGAGAGCGGGCATCTTGCCTGCGGCCTCAAATGCCGGATTCATACTGCGATTCAGCAATGCCGATTTAGAGAATCGGTATAACTAGGCCTCATCAGAATGCCCTTCATCAGAGGCTTCTGCGTGATCAGTCTTTTCTACGACAGCGACCGGCGCCATGGGCATCATTTGACCCGATTGCTGCTGATTTTCCTCGTCGGTATTGGCTACTTGGGTGACATATACCTCCACATCACGCTGAATGACCTCTTCTACCTGATTGGCAAAATCGGGGAAGGCTTCAGCATGAGTGGCATGTTTGGCATACCGCCCGCTGAGTTGAGAGAACTGCCAGCCATAGGTTTTAAGCGATTCCACCGTGCGGCGATAGTGGAACCAGCGCTCGCCATAGTGAAAGAATTCTTCTACAGCGGCGCTTACGGCCACAACGGTACTCAGGCCAATCGTCAGGTACTCTTTGGCTTGCCGCAGCCGCTCATTATCGCCAACATTAATACCAATCAAGATCGGCACAATCACGCCAAAAATAATGGCCGAGAGGCGCAAGCGATAGTGACGATCGCGACAAACACCAGCCTTTTTTTCCATCCAGAGCACTTGATCTAACCAACGCGACATCAGGAATTTGCGTTGTACTGGCGTGAGCTCTAGCTCGCCAAAGAGGTCTTGAAAGTCTTCTTTGAGAAATTCAGCGTATGGATCTTTCTTTGCCATCGGTTCACCCTTGAGTCTGTGGTTGCGACCCGCGATCGCCATCCTCTTTTGTAACCGGGATTCCAGTCAGCGTTGCCCTTTATGGCAAATTGTTTATGTTTGCGATTAATCTGGCAATGGCCGTCTCAAAACTGATGACGACCTGACGGTCATAGTCTGGGTAGCCCCTGAACCTCAACGCCATGATTCAGACATCCAGACTTAAACCGAGCGGGTGATGCCGCCATCAACGCGCAAATTTTGTCCTGTGATGTAGCCCGCGCCATCTGAGGCGAGAAAGGCAATGACATCCGCAATTTCTGCCGTTTTGCCATAACGTCCCATCGGGATGCGATCGCGAAACTGAGGCTTCTCTGGCAGGCTATCAATAAAACCGGGCAATACGTTATTCATCCGAATGTTGTCGCTGGCATAGCGATCGGCATACAGCTTGGTAAAGGCCGCCAGCCCCGCCCGAAAGACCCCTGACGTCGGGAATGCAGGGTCTGGCTCAAAGGCCGCAAAGGTAGAGATATTGATGATGGCACCCGATTGCTGACGCTGCATAATCGGCGTGACCAAGCGGGTAGGACGCACCACATTGAGGAAATAAACTTCCATACCCCGTTGCCAATCTGCATCTGACAGATCAAGCAGCGGTCCTTTGGGGCCATGTCCAGCACTGTTAACCAGCACATCAATGCGGCCCCAAGCATCCACTGCGGCATCCACCAACTGCTTTAAGTCGTCGTTCGACTGATTCGAACCCGTCACACCAAGGCCGCCTAATTCTTGAGCGAGGGCTTCTCCCTTACCAGAGGAAGATAAAATCGCTACCCGGTAACCCTCAGCGGCTAGCTTCCGCGCCGCCCCTGCCCCCATACCGCTACCTCCAGCGGTGATGACTGCAACTTTTTGATCGGTCATGAAATTTTGCCCCCGTCATCGATAACGCCTCATGGTGCCGTGAAGTGAGTCATTTATGCCGCAAGCAATTAAAGTGCATTTGGGCTGATTCGCGATCGCGGGCTCTGTTCACCACTCCGTCACCCAAACCAGTTGAAAGCCGTGTCTGGCAACTAAGACTTACTGAAATCGCCATTTCATGACATTTCACTTCTGCATTCCGACCTCTATCATGCCGCCTACTGCTTTAGGAGGAGCAGCGTCAGCGATCGACGGGCTTAAGTTTTGTTGAATCTAATGACAATTCTTGCTGGCTAACAGACGGGCTCAGACTGACAAGCAGACAATGAAATGTAGTAAAAGTTACAGTTCTGTCGTTGGCTGGCCCCTGCTCTGCTGATAGGGTAACCAGTCTCCAGCGACTTGACTGCATTCCGGGAATTCAGCTGATTTTAAGAGGTATCATGACGTCTTCTTTGTTATCGGATGCAAATCGGCGTCTGGAACGAGCGCTCAAACATGTACACATTTCTGAAGATGCCAGTGAACGGCTGAAATTTCCCAAGGCAAGTTTGAAAGTCTCGATTCCCGTGCGGATGGATGATGGTTCGCTACGGGTCTTTGAGGGGTATCGGGTGCGCTATGACGATACCCGGGGGCCGACCAAAGGCGGCATTCGCTTTCACCCCAACGTCACGATGGATGAAGTGCAGTCCCTTGCCTTTTGGATGACGTTTAAGTGTGCGGCAGTAAACTTGCCGTTTGGCGGTGCGAAGGGCGGCATCACACTGAACCCCAAAGAACTTTCCAAGTTTGAACTGGAACGACTCAGCCGCGGTTATGTGGATGCGATCGCGGACTTTATCGGCCCCGATATCGATATTCCTGCCCCAGATGTTTACACCAACCCCATGATTATGGGTTGGATGATGGATCAGTACAGCATTATTCGCCGCAAGCTCTCTCCAGCCGTTATTACCGGCAAACCGGTGGGCATGGGGGGTAGCCAAGGGCGCGATCGCGCTACCGGCACGGGAGCCTTTTATGTGCTGGCCGCGATGATGGCAAAATTTGACCGTCACCCAGAGACGACCACGGTGGCGGTGCAGGGATTCGGCAATGCGGGCAGCGTAGTGGCGCGCCTACTGTTTGAAGCCGGTTACCAAGTTGTGGCAGTCAGTGATTCCCACGGCGGCGTATATTGCGATCGCGGGCTTGATATTCCCAGTCTGCAACAGTTCAAGGCGTCGACCCGCAGTCTACAGGCAGTGTATTGCGAAGGTACCGTTTGTAATTTGATCGACGGTCACGACACCCTCACTAATGAGGAATTGCTCACGCTAGACGTGGATATTCTGATTCCCGCTGCATTGGAAAACCAGATTACGGCTGAGAATGCCTCACAAATCCAGGCTCAATACATCTTTGAAGTCGCCAATGGTCCCATCACATCAAAGGGTGATCGCATTCTCGAAGACAAAGGCGTTTATGTCTTCCCTGACATTTTGGTGAATGCTGGGGGTGCCACGGTCAGCTACTACGAATGGGTGCAAAACCGCAGCGGTCTCTATTGGTCAGAAGTCGAGGTGAGCGATCGGCTCAAAACTAAACTGGTGGCTGAAGCGGAAAAAATCTGGAGCATTTCCCAAAACCTGGACATTCCCCTCCGCACTGCCGCCTACGTCCATGCTCTCGAACGCCTCGAAGAAGCCCACAGCGCCCGTGGTACCCGCGATTACTACGTGAGTTAGGAATGACCATTAAATAACTGAATCGATTGCCTTGCTTTTGCAGGCTCTCACTCCAGTCATCTTCTCGGTGAGAAGGGTTGTAATGAGGGTAAATTATTTGCATAATCGCGTTATTACCCTCACCATTCCCAAAATCGATCAGACTACTGTTCCCGAAATGCCTGATCCCATATCGCTGCCACCACCCTACACCTCAACGCTGCCCCTCATAACTGCTACCACTTTCCACTCTTCATAATATCGAGGAGGAATATCCACTAATGTCTGAGTTAACAGTCAAGCTCCTAGAGGCTAAGGAAGCGATCGCCCTGCTTGAATTCTACCGAGACGATCTGCTTGAACTAGCCCTGACTGATCCCCGTAGCTACAACGAGTCTGATATACCCAAGCAAGAACAAGGCAAATGTAAGCGCGAATACCGTCGTCTTGCTTTCTTGGGAGATATCCTGATTGATTCAGTACTGGCTGACTACCTTTACAACACCGGGCATGACCTTACCCAAAAAGACTTCGATGACTGGCGACAGGCCGTTGCTGATCGTGAGAGCCTCACAGATTTTGCTATTGAACTAGGACTTCCTGATTTCAGTTCCTCGCGAAATCAGAGAAACCGACAACCACCCGCAAAAGAACCCGGCACCTGGGGCGAGATGTTTGAAACCCTCGTTGCTGTTATCTTTTTGGATGGTGATTGCGATTTCAATCGTCTGTCAGAGTGGCTATGCGGTCGCTTTTTGCATGATGCGATCGCAGCATATGAAGGCCAAAATGACTTAAAACCTTTGTTCTTTGCCTCCACCCCTGTTGGTTGAATTAGACACATAGGTTACTAATTCTTCAAGTCGTTATGTCCGGCATTAATCGCAGCATTAGTCTTGATCAGCGACATGTCGCCAAACATCTACCGAATACGCCTCAAGCTCAGCGGTTATTGCGAAGAGGTCGATCTGCACACGTTTTCAATGATGTTGCCACAATGGAAAGAGTTGCCGAAACCATTATTGAAAGTGGCAAATATATCGGTTTCATCCGAGGATACAAGCGGTATGGCTTATTTTTCTCGGAGGCTATTGGTTACAGACTCAGTCCAGAGGGACGGCTAGATATGCCATTGTTTTATGGAGAGATGAAGATCGATGCAGAAAATCGATACCACGTCATTCCCCGCACTCGACCCAGCCAAAACTGACTGGGATTTTGTTGAAGTGTGGATTGATCCGCTGTTATCTCCCCCCTATATTTTGCTGTTGTTGAGCGATGCCTCGGGTGAGTGTCGTGTACATGATCCAGCAGAAGGGTACAGGCTAGTTTTTCAGGGAGCGACCTATGATGAAGCTCAGAACTGGTTGCTCGAAGATGAATATGAACCCATTGAGGGCCGACTGGCGTCGTCGGAGGTGTAGCTTATAAGCAGACTTTATCTGCTGCGATCGCCCATGACCTCTTTGCGTACCCCCCTCTACGACCTCTCTGCTGACCTCAAGGCTCGCTTTACCGAATTTGCCGGTTGGGAAATGCCCGTGCAATACAGCGGCATTAAGCAAGAACACCACGCAGTGCGCACGGCGGCGGGTATGTTCGACATTTCTCACATGGGCAAGTTTTTCTTACGGGGACAGGGGGTGCTGGCAGCTCTGCAAAAACTGGTGCCGTCTGACCTCAGTCGTCTCACGCCTAGCGAAGCGCAATATACAGTACTGCTAAATCCTCAAGGGGGCATTATTGATGACCTGATCATTTATGACCAGGGCACGGATGCCGACGGCACCGAGCGGGTCGCCATCATTGTGAATGCCGCGACAAC
>CAZLYS010000048.1:0-12047 GCA_964563415.1 uncultured Halomicronema sp. | reverse complement strand
CGATGTACTCCCGCACCGCTTCCGGTTTCGTCGGCGGTTCCTCACTTCGGCCCCAGGCCAGCGACCTGGCAATCTCCCGCTGGGCTTCCTCAATGATGGCCGCATCTTTGATGTCATCCCACGACACCAGCCCCCGCACCTTCTGCTTTTCCTTGCCCTTGCGATCCGTCTCGATCGTGATCCGCCCCAGGATGTCAAACAGCCGCTGCCGTTCCCGCTTCTGTGCCTCTTCCGTCGGAAACCGCTCCGGCCAGCTCGACGGGTCATCTACTAGCGACGACCACAGCACCGCTCGACAGGCCGCCAACGGTCGCCGCGCCCACCACAAATGCAGCGTACTCGGGTGACCATGCCGAATCGACTTCTCCCGCGCCGACTCCATATTGATGGCCTCCAGCGGCAGGGCCACTTCGATTAACTTTTTGCGATAGGTCATAGGACTTGGAGCACTGACAGCAGACAGGTTAGAAAATATACTAAAGAGCACATAGAACGCGAGGTTTCACTACCTTTAGTCTATGTGCGTGGTTCGAGTTTAAGGTTTACCACGGCGACCCGGAGCCCACAGGGTTGATGCAATACCATTTACATCAGCCGATGTTTCAAAGGCTCATTACATTATTTATGCAACTCAAATAGCTTGAGTAGTTCTGCACTATAGCGTGTGGAAGGATCTTCCCAGTTCTGAGCGAGTCGTATTTCTTTAACATCCACAAAAGTGACATGTAGGAAATTGGCTCCCTTCAAATCAGCATTAGCAAATTGGGTTCCTGCTAAATCAGCCCCTTGAAAAATTACTCGCTGTAGATTTGCACCTCTCAAATCGGCTCCTTGAAGATTGGCGTGAGATAAGTCAGCTCCCTGGAGATTGGCATCTCGGAGCTTTGCCATTTCAAGGTTGGCTTCAGGCAAATCAGCATCTATAAGGTTAGCCCCTATGCAATTGGCTCCTTCAAGAGTGGCCTTGCTGAGGTTGGCTTCTTGAAGATTGGCCTCCCATAGTCTCGCTTTAGCCAGATTGGCTCCCACAAGTTTGGCGTTTCTCAAATCAGCCGCCGATAGATTGATTTCTTGGAGGTCGGCCTCTGGCTCAACTTCGAGTCCCCTTAAACTCTGAGCTTCACGAGCCAAGTCTTCGAGAGCACGAATCCGAGCATAACTTTTACCACCACCTTTAGCCGCATCAATTACCTGCTGGGCTTCGTAGTGCGATCGCTTACGGCTTTCATTGAAGAAAAGGATCATCGCGATCACAATGCTCACGCCCTCGATTTGTCCCGCAAGTGTAGACTCATCAAGATTTGTAGAACTTGAAGGGCTTTCAGCTTCTGCGGCGTTCTCAGGTTTCCCAAGAGCACCTTTCAAAAAAGGGGACTGCTCCTCCAGCCAAGCCTCTAATGGAGGTATCGCCAACAGAAAGGCAAATGCAAATCCTGCAAACGCAAGGTATTTCAGGAATGGGGCGATCCAAAGCCATACTCTCCGGACAGTCTTAATAGCTTTTCTTGAACGGTGATTGAGCATTGTAGTTAATCATGCACAGAGCAACCGACATATTATTAGGATAATTTGCCCATCTACCATTACTGCTGGAAAATATTATGGGTGCATTGGGACCGATTACAGCAACCGGCACAGCCTTAGCTTTGGCGCTAAGTTGGACTGCCCTCAAGCGAGCTAGAGATAATCAGCAAAAAATTTCTGAGCTTGAACGCAAACTCAGGAATTTCCGCTCCTTTGAAAGTGATACCCTGCAAACGCTTCGTGGGATGCTACAAGGACTACAGGAAAAAATCAAGCAGATTGATCATACAGATGGCGCTGGTGTAACAGATGAGTTTTCCCAGTTACATGACACTATCGGGACTTTATTAAGCTCTGTCTCCACCACTGAGGAGTCGAGAAAGCTTGATTATCTAGCATCTGAATGGCTGTATACGAATCAGAGAAAATTAGCCGAAGTAGCAGTAGATAGTGTCTTAAATGAGAAATCTGAATTTAGAAAGCGAAAGGAAAAATTTATTAACGAGATGGTTACATGTTTAGCCATGACCGCTGGCATGATAAAAATTGATAATCCCGATGCTTTAGTGAAGGTTTGGAATCGATTTCCGAAACACTCTATGCCAGAATCATTCTACATTTTAGCTTTGCAAGAAGTTGTTAATTTAATTGAGCCTGAACTTACAGATATTCAGAACGAAAAAGACATAGTTATGAGTTATCTAAAGGAACTAATTGATTGCGGAGATAGAAATTAGGCTCAATGCAGAGTTTCTGAATCTATTGGGCTCTGATAATGGAATATAGCTGATTAAGTCGAGCATTAATCTGCTGCTTAACCGTAGGATTAGCTCTACGGTAAAAACTATTGAGCTCCTTCTGGATGATAAGTTCAGCAAGAACATCTCTGTCAGTAGCCAGAATATCTTGCCTTTGGTTTACCCAAGATTCAATAGTCTCAAGATACTGCTCTATATCCCTAAAGCTTATGTTGCTGTAAACATCAGGAGTGCTCTCATCTAATGCTTTCAACGCTGCCTCAAGTTCGGCCAACATGGCCTTAACTTGTTCTAGCAGCTTGGTCATGCTAGATCCTGCCACGGTTTAATCGCCTGATAGCGGCGAAACTCAGGTACTAAAACCTGTTTCTCAACACAGCCCGCTATTTCAGGATAAAAAAGAGCAGATGAGGGCAATCAAAAAATATCTTTAAAGAAATTTCGTTTTTGACCTCTTGGCTGATTGATCTGACGATCTCTGTCTTCATAAAGACTGAGTTCCTTCTCAAGGATTTGATCAGCAGCTTGATCACGCTCGTCTTGGAGTGCCTTTCTGCGATAAAGAATCCAGTCCTGTACTGACATTAAAATTTCAACGACCTTAGCTAATTCACCAGCATAGGTTGGACGATTTTCAAAGTAGGCCATCTTTTCAAGGGCATTGGTTAGATCCTGAAACGCTGAATCGACCTCGTTCAGCAGTCCCTCAATCTTGCTTCCACGCATTATTCATTAACTCCAGACAACAGCAGTTATCTAGTCACGACAAAATTGGAGATTTAAACACCCGATGAGTACATGTCACTGCACTCATCTGAATATAGTTCATTTGAACTATATCGTCTACAGGAAATGTGTTGCAAAAACTAAACTTTCCAAAAGCTTTGAGCAGCTGGGGTTTTCGGTTTGAAGCGAAGTTCCTTATCGTGAAGCGACGTATGTTAGTCTTCTTGTCGCGTTAATTTGCGGTGCTGCCTTTGTCCCATAGCTCTTTCCATTTATAGTTCACGCTGGTAGCCGCAAAATCAGGCTCTCTCTGAAAAGGGCTCCGGATATAGCGGAGAATACATCCCGGCGGTTCCTCTAGGTCGTAACTTCCTTCATTAGCTGCCACACGAAATGCGTCTCCATATGGAAAACTGTTTGATTCAGGCACCTGAACCAGGGCCAAAATGAAACTCTCATGCTTGTTCAGCGACGTCAAAATCTCATTCTTGGTGACCGTGACTGTTTCCGCACCCTCAATCCGCCCCTTTACCTCAATGAACCGCAACCGCCCCGTCTGCCCATCCTGAGACTCAATGTCGTACCCCAACTTATGACGACTCACATCGCGGGGACGATGCCCCAACCGCCGTTCCGCTGACATTACCGCTGCCATCGCCGCCATCTCAATCCGCTTCGTTTCCCTGGCAAACAAGCTCGGTTCAGCCTGACGCTCCCCCTTTAGCCGCATTAGTAAACCCATTGGCACCACCAGCGCCCCGCCCACGACCACTGGTGGCAGCATCGACAACCGTCTTTCTCGCTCCAATTCTTCAAGCCGTCGCTCCAAGCGAGCCTGTAGCTCATCAGCCCGCGCTTGGGCACGACCAGAATTGAGCTTGGCGTTGGGTTTCCCCTCCGCCTCCTGCTGCCGCAGCTTTGTGGCCTGCCGATCCCAGTACAAGATTTCCTTGGTGAGGCGATCGCGCACTGCCGCCATGGTCTTGTCAATCAACGGCTCTCGCTGCGCTTTTACCTCATCCCGATGCGGGAGCGCCAGATGCACATTGGCATATTCCTGGGCAGTCGCTTCTAAGTCGTGCTGGAGCCAGTCCTGCTGACGCACCCTTTCAATCCAGTCTGCCTCACCCGCTTTGACCGGGCGATAATTCAAATAGGGGGCCGACCCCGCCGCTTGAATCGTGCCGTCCGGGTAAATTTCCACATACTGCATCCGGCGAGACACGACTCGCCGCCGCCCGTCTGCTCCTACCCCCGCATCCTGGATAGCATGTTCCAGGTACACCATGACCCGAGGCGCTTCACTCGGATCGGCCTCATCGACCAATACAGCGCCTTGCTTGAGCAAATCCCGATGGCGGTTCAACGTCAAGTCAATGACCGTTTCCAACAGTGGATGACCAGGACAAATAAACGCCGCACTGGGCTTACCTGGAGTATTAATCAACCCCTTCTCAAAGCAAATACGCTCATAGTTCCGCAAAATCGGCTCACCAAAGCCCAGCTTGAGAGGATAGCTGCGGATCACAGAGGGCACATAGGAAATTTGGTAGCGTCCCGATTCCCGCTGCTTAACCGAGCCCCCCAACCGCTGAAAGGCTTCCAGGAAAAACGCTGCAATGTAGTGGGGCTGAAGCTTGCGGGCCTCTAAACGCTCCATCTCTGCCCGAATCTCTGCCACTTTGGAGGCATCCATGGCATCCCGTGCCAAGGCATGTTCTTCCAGCAGCGATCGCAACCGATCTTGATCCAAGCGATCGGCCACCACCTGGTTGAGCTTGGCCTTAATGTCAGGGCGATCGCCATAGCGAACGGCCTCGATGAGGAGTTCCCTGAGTTCTTTTCCAGAAATCGCCTTTCCCAGGACATCAAAGACTCTGCCCTGCAGGGCCTTCTCTTCTACCTGCAGCTTGCGCAATACAGAGAGGTAGACATCTCCCTCACGGGTTGCTGCTGCCACCAAATTCCAGAGATGGCATACTTCTGTTTGGCCAATCCGGTGAATGCGGCCAAATCGTTGTTCCAACCGATTAGGGTTCCAAGGCAGGTCATAGTTCACCATCAGGTGCGCCCGCTGTAGGTTAATCCCTTCCCCCGCCGCATCTGTAGCAATTAAGACTTGTACCGTAGCGTCTTGCTTAAAGGCTGCTTCTGCTTTTTTGCGAGCTTCTCGCCCCATGCCCCCGTGAATCGTAACGACTGCTTCGGGCCGCCCCAACAGCGTCTGAATCCGATCTACCAGATAATTCAGCGTGTCCCGATGCTCAGTAAAAATGACCAGCTTGCGGCGATGCCCCTGAGCCGTAAACATGACGGGTTCCTCGCTCAAGAGCTTACGCAACTCTTCCCACTTGCGATCTTGGCCGCTCCGCCGAACCTTCAGCGCCAGGTCTGCCAACTGTTCTAGTTCGGCAATCTCAATTTTAAGTTCCGCGATCGTGCGGGCCGCTGTGGCCTGATCGACTACTTCTTGCTCCGCTGCCTCACGCTCCGCTTCGTCGAAATCGTCAAAGTCGTCTTCAATATCTTCCAAATCTAGGGACTGGCCAAAGTCCAGCCAATCTTCCAAACGTCGCTTGCGATCCTGCTCTTCTTGAACGCGACGCTGTAGCCGTTCCCGCCGTCGTTTCAGAGACTGATAGATGGCCTCTGGAGAAGACGCCAGCCGTCGCTGCAAAATCGTGAGGGCAAATCCCACAGTCCCTTTGCGACCATTATTTTCCAGATTGTCTGCCCGGTTAAACTCCTCCCGCACATAGTCCGTCACCCGCTGATAGAGATGATTCTCCGAATCCGTCAAACGATAAGCAACCGTATAAGCCCGCCGCTCCGGAAACAGAGGTTTACCGTCAAATTTCACCAAGTCTTCCTTGACCATGCGCCGCATCAGGTCTGAGGTATCGACCGCATGAGTACCATCGCGAAAACGGCCCTCAAAGCGATCGCTGTCGAGCAGCGCCATGAAGAGCTGGAAGTCTTCTTCCTTACCGTTGTGGGGGGTCGCCGTCATCAACAGCAAATGCCGGGTAATGGTCCCTAACTGCTTACCCAGCTTGTAGCGTTTTGTCTCCTTGACCTCTTTGCCAAAAAATGAGGCCGACATTTTATGGGCTTCGTCACAGACCACGAGGTCCCATTCGGTTTGCCGGAGTTTTGCCTGCAGATCGTCACTCCGGCTGAGCTGATCTAAGCGAGTAATCAGCAACGGCATTTCAGCCAAGGCATTGCCCGTGCGGGCCGCCTCGATGCGATCGCGGGTCAAGATCTCGAACGGCAGTTGAAACTTCTGGTACAACTCATCCTGCCACTGTGCTGCTAAGCTCCCTGGACAGACCACTAAACACCGATGCAAGTCTCCCCGCACGAGCAGTTCCCGCATGAGCAGACCTGCCATGATCGTTTTGCCAGCTCCCGGATCATCCGCCAGCAATAACCGCAACGGCTGCCGGGGAATCATCTCACCATAAACGGCGGTGATCTGGTGAGGCAGAGGTTCCACCATTGAAGTTGAGACAGCCAGCATGGGATCAAACAAATGCGCTAGCCGAATCCGGTGGGCCTCTGATACAAGCCTCAACTGATCACCGTCGCCCGTAAAGCTCCAGGATTGTTCCTTTTCTACTAGAGATAGGTCGGCTTCTTGCGATCGTGCCAGAACTTCCTGCCCCAATTCCCCCTCGGCGTTCTTATAAATGATGGTCAACATATCTGGGCCAGACCATTGAGCAGCAACGATCGTGATCAGAGCATTCGGCAAAATACCGTTTACTTTGACACCTGCTGTCAAGTCTTCAAGTCGCACCATCACAACCGGCTCGCTGTCAACACTCTCGTCTAGCTTTCCCAGAATTCACGGACAAAAGTGTCATCTCAGGAATGACTCCTATCTGAACTCTTTAGGCAGGCTGATAACAGTCACGGAGCAAGATTTTGAATTAACTGAGGCGTTTGGTGCTCGTTGGTGAAGTAGTAGCCCTCTACCTGCACGAAGTTCTGCAACAACTGTGCGAAGCAATCGGCGTACTCCTGAGCCTGCTCTTTGACCTTCTTCCGCTTGCGGGTTCTCTTGTTAGATGCGGGTTTGCCGGTACTCGTGAGATCTAACCATTTCACTTCAACAATGGCATATCTGCCTGCACCATCTGCAAAAATCAGGTCCCCTTTGCCTTCCTGACCTCTGTTGGGCTGAACTTCCCATTCATCATCTACAACGAATGGATATGTCGGTAACAGGGCTTCACTATGCAAGACCAGATGTCGTCTTAGGGCGTATTCATTATTCTGATCCCAATTGCGCCCTTCAAAATAGGCTCGTAGCACGCGATCGCGGTGCTCTAAGTTAGCTGTATTCATTGAGCTTTATTCTGCAGAGTAGCGATATGGGATTCTTCAAAGGCTTGCGATGAGTCTCCAAAGCTTTGACAGCGTAATTTCACAACAGAAGGTAGACGGTTGTCCCAACTGGGGCAACACTTTCAGAAACTTACCTTTTGGGGTGTACGGCTGATTGATGGTTAAAGCCTTACAAAGCGTCTTAGCCACAAAGTTGAAGGAAAAGACGCGAGGAGAGAATCCGGACAAGTGAAATATTTGAATCGCGGGCAGTTCAAAGTTCTGGTTCTATCTCTATTCTCATCTTTTCTCGATTGACTGGCGATCGTTGAGTCTGATTCACGGCTGCCTGAACAATGTGCGTAGCGAATCTCATGGCCTGCTGCTTCCCTTGAGTTTCATACAGCTGCCGTACCGTCTCACTCCCCGCCACCAGCATCAACGTCACCGCCTTCGGCAACATCCCATCCCGTAGTGATCGCTGTGCTACCCGCAGTTCCAAACTGTCATTTGGCAAACCTTGAGAATATCGCTGCCACAGTTGCCAATAGTGGTCTCTCGGCGTCAAAGCATTCGTAGCGGCTTTCCCTAAGGTCTGCCGTTGTTGGTCAGTCTTCCGTCCAAGCTTTGCAAGGAGCTGATCAACTGCTGCTGCAAGTCGAGTTCGGTTTTGAGATGATTGTTCCAACTGCTCAAGGCCGCGATTAATTGCTGTAGCTGCTCCTGCAAGGTCTCCTGTGCATTCGAGGAGTTCTTGGCGTTCACGATAGTCTGCAACTGCACCAGAAAGTGGCTCAAGCTGCTGCTCAAGTGCTGCGGTAAGGTCGCCAAATCCTCGCTCAAGTCCTGCACGTCTTGCTCCAAATGTATTACCCGCTGAGTATTCACTCGAACCTCGGCCTGCAGCGGCTGTAAGCTGTTCCGCAATGCGCTTTCCAATGCGGTCTCCCAGTGCTCGGGGATCAATCCTGATGGGTTGGGAGTGTTGTTGTCGTGGTTCATTAGCCTTCACCTGTTCAGATAGGGTGACATAGTCACTCACGTTTTCCTTGGCCCTCGACACCTGAGCCAATCGCATCAACTCCTCTCGACCAGCGGTGTAGAGCGTCAACTCATGCTTGGCTCGGGAAATGGCCACATAAAAGGCTTCTCGATTGACGGTGTTCCCCAGCAATGCCAGCACTCGATTCGCCGTCTTACCTTGACTGCTGTAAGTGGTACTGACCCAGGCATAGTCCAGGTATTGATGGCCAGTTACGTCAACGATTCTGGTTTTGCCCTCAGCATCAATCACCTTTGCCCTTCCATCCGGTTGAATTTGAGTTACTTCAATGGTTTGACCATTGCGGACATTCGCTGTGCGGTTATTACGGGTCCACCGCAGCCTGTCGCCAACGGCGATCGGAATCGATTGGGTTGTGTAGATCGTCTTTCGAGGGCACTGGGCCGGATCGATGGCAAGTATTGACCCACTGGGCGTTTCTAGGGTTAACCGATTCGAGCTTTGGTCAACCGTCAGCACAGTATATTTTTCTGCTCGATAGAGTCCTTGGAGCCGATAATCCTGCACCGGCACCAACACATCTCCCGAAGCGTAAGCTGAGGCATAGCTAGCCTGAGCCGTGGTGAGATCTTTTCGGCGCAAACTCTGTAAGACAAAAGTGTCTGGCCCCAGGGCTCCCTCAATCTGTAAGCCAGCTCGGATTTTCTGAGTGAGCTCTAACCGCTCCTGGTTCGTGCCTGCGAGGATCAAGGTTTTCTCGCGTTCGGCAGCAGGCAGTCTCAGATAGTCTTGAGCGATTTGTTGCGATCGCTCCTCCGCCTCCACCACTTCCTTGACACACTCCGCCTGCTCCAACAGCTGAATCCCATCACCAATCTGTCCCTGAGCCACCAACTCCACCGCCGATCGCAACACCTGACTTTGCTGCCGCCGATGGATCTCCAAATATGCCGTCGTCATGCCCCCGGCCCGAAGGCTCTTGAACGGGTTACCCGCTTCCACTGCCGAAAGCTGTCGGGTATCTCCGACGAGTAAACCTCGCGCTCGCTCTAATACCGCTCGCCTCAGCAGGGCATGGGCATCCTTCATACTGAGCAATCCGGCTTCATCTACAATCCAGAGAGCGGGTTGAGGTGGTTCATCCAGGGGCTGAGACGCCAGCAGTCCTGCTACCGTTACCGTTTCAATGCCGAGTGACTCACCCAATCCATGAGCCGCCTCAGCGCTGGGCGCAAATCCTTGCACCGCAAGCCCTTGCGCCTGAGTCAGTTCTTTCAAAGTATTCAGTGCGTAGGTCTTTCCGGCTCCCGCTACCCCCTGCCACGCCAGGATCTGATCCGTCGTAGTCGCAGAGATTTCAACGGCTTTTTGCTGTTCCGGATTCAATGAGGTTGCTGTCAAGTAATCGTGGACGATCGCGGCATTCGTGATCGCCTTCACTGCCCCTTGGCCCTGCTGCATCAACCGCAGCGTATTCAACTCCAGATTGAGTGCGGCTTGCGTGGTGAATTTATCTTCTTCAATACGGATGAGTTCAGGGTGCGAGGCGATCGCCTCCGCAATCTCTTCCAACCTTGCCTGCCCCAACTGATGCTCAAAGACAAACCGCTCCAGCTTCGTCTGCCGAAACACTGACTCTCGTTCCCCGCAATGCTGAATTGCCGAGTCAATCAACAATGGAGCCGATACGAATTGCTGCTCAGACTGAGGTTCCTCCTGCGGCAAATTCGGTAACGCCAACCCCTTGAGTTGAATCAGTGCTTGCCAACCCCGCTGTAGAACTCCCTCATCCACCTCTTTAGGTTTCCGTTTCCGCGACACCAGCGTCGCCATCTCTCGCAGCGCCAGGTTGTTTTCCGAGCCTGTCGCCTCCCATTCCTCAATCAGCTTCAGAATCTGCTGCCGCCTCGTCGAAAACGTTTGCAGCAGTTCTGAGGAGTACCCCTTCAATTCAAACTGGCCATGGGCTTTGGGCTCAATTTGATAGCCCTGCTGCTGGAGCGCGATCGCCAGTTCATTCTGATAAATCTGACCAAGAAGTATCTTATTCGAGATCGCGCTTTCATTGCTGAAACTAAACCACCGACCATCCGGCAACTGCGTGGCATTCATCACCACACAATGGCTGTGCAACTGCGGCTCGGCTTCGCGACTGGTGGAGTGGGTGAACACCGCCGCCGTGAGATTCCCCGTATTGACCTTCTGCCGACCGGCTTCTGTGGAGACTCGCGTCTGAGCATAGCGGTCTTCTAATACCGACAGGGCTTTACTGACCGCCTGATGATGGGCGGCCAATACCCGCTCATCCCCTTGCACCAACGCGGCAATGCTGACACTCTTCGGCGCACTGAAGGTAAAGTCCGTCGCCGCTCGCCGCTTTTCAGGATTCACCACCTTCCCTGACAGCGACTGACCATCGGGAGCCTCACCAGAAAGCAAGCTGCTGAACTCATGCTGATTGACCGTCCCCGACAGCCCCGAGGCAGCAGCGCCTTTGCCCACCCACTTCGTCGGATGCGCATCTTCTTCTGAAGAGTAATAGTCCTCTTTCGTGTAGTAGGTCTCCGCTTGAGCGGCGGAGAGATTGCTCGTGGAAAGCATGGATAGCTCAGGTTAAAAACAGGACGCTCTCCCAAAGAGAACGCTGAAGCGAGGTGGAAACCGGTAGAGTGGTTGCAGGAAGGCTGTTTAACCGGGTTTTGCCAGACCCTTGGCGTCCTGTGTGGCCCCTCCGCGCAGTCCCCGAATGGGGGCGTAGCTCGTGACACAACCCCGAAAGCTACTAACATTATATAACCATTTTTGAGTGATTCTGGAGCCGATCATTAAAATAATTAACCTTTTTCATCCTTTGCTTGTTAAAGGCTCTACGGTAAAGGTGTCGCGTTTGGATTTCGTGATGAGACTTTCTTTAGTCGATCCACCCAAAGTCTATCTGTCCGCTGATTTAGGCTCGTCCGCTTCCAAGTTCTTCTATCGCTTGCAATCAGGGCAAACTGCACCAATTTGGATGGCAGCCGAAGTCGTCGAGGGACTGACCTCGGCGATCTTGAATGGCTTCAATGCCGGAGGGCGTCCCCAAGACAATGCGTGGTTAGAAGTGGATGGCAATGTCGTGATGGTGGGGGAAGCCGCGAAAGCGTTTTTGGAGTCGAATAGTTTATCAGCGAATAAGGCTGAGAAGGCCGTTTATAAATTAGCGGCGGTGTTAGGGGCGATCGCGGAACTTGAGCAGCTACCCAGTCGCTATGAAGCCACGATTTGGTTATCGTTGCCCTTGGCGGAAATCAAAACTCGCCATGAGATTGCGGAGAAATTGCAGAGTCTATGTCAGCGAGGCTTTACCTTCCGAGGAAAAGCGCAACAGCCAGTGGTTACTTTGAAATGTTTTCCGGAGGGCTTTGGTCTCTATCTACATCGCAAGCAACAGCTAGAGCGAGCGGGAGAGAAGATTGATTTGCGGCCCACGTCGATTGTGATGATGGGACACCGCAATCTCTCCATCCTCAGTTTTGAAAATGGTTCCTTGAATCTGGCTGGGTCGGCATCTGATGGTCCTGGATTTTGGCCGATCTTTGAAAAAGCGGCACGATCTGCCGGGATGACGGCTCCCGATTATCCGGCGTTGCTGCGGGCGCTGAGTTCAGGTGACGCTCAGCAAATCTCGACTGCTCGCGCCAGGGTGTTCGATTTCTCGGCAGCCA
>CAZLYS010000047.1:0-12098 GCA_964563415.1 uncultured Halomicronema sp. | reverse complement strand
CTAGATTGCGTTGTACTCTAATTCGGCAATCATCAAAGGTGACTGAGTCTGGGTCGAGGAAATGGGCGATCGCTAGCTCAATCACAAACTCTGAAGGAACCTCAGTATCGCTAGCGTATTGCTTGATTGGAACATGTAGAGAAGCGGGCAAATCGGCTAACAGACTTGTGTCATTACTAGAGGGTTGTCTGTTTTTGAGCAACGCAACGTCCAACTCAAGAAAGCGAATGATGACCAGCTCAATCACTGACTGGGGAGCTAATCCGGCTTCATGGGCATAATTCAACAGGGCTGACCGTATACCATCCGGCAGGGAGTCCAAGATGCGATTATTGGAAGCTGGATTAGTTATGGTCATTGGTCTAGTCCTCCATAGCGATGCGCTCGTTGTAGGGAGGTAAAAGTTGCCGGATGATGATCTGCTCTAGCTGCAATGATAGCCGAATCCATTTGAAGGATAGAGTGGCAACTGCAATCCGGATATCATCGGGACTCATTCGATCAATCAATGCCCATCCCAAAGCCTTATGTCCGCCTCTGAATCGGCTTCTCACGTTACCCGATTTACCGATGTAGAGAATGCCTTGAGTCCTATGTTTGACAGCATAAATACCAGGTCGAGGCGGTAGGTCGCTGAATTCTCTCGTCAGTGGAAAACAATTGTCAAACTCTATGTCACTTAGCACTTCGAGTATTCGTAGAGCCTCTGCCTGCAGAGAATTTGGATAATCATCCATCGACTTAACTCAGTACAAGTCTCCCTGCATATTCATCGTCTGGATTGTAAGCATATCTTGACACTAAGGCAAGATTTGGCGTGCCTATCATTAGGCTCAGATGCATTGTGCCAGTTGACAAAACTCACTGGACTATTTCTGGCCCAAAGATCTTTGAAAAGTTATGTGCCAGTTGCTCAGAACCTTTGAACTTCCGTTGAATGCTCGAAGACTCTGCAAAGAGGATGACTTCCCCACCGAACAGGGAGTTGCGGCCTGCACATGGTATTGAATAGTTGCGGGGGGATGCAGCTATTCCAGGAAATGTTTGATTAAAGTTTTGATGCATTCTATGTCGGGGTATATATCTTGTAGGGAGTAAACAGGTGATAATTGCTCTTTAGTGTGGAGATAAGAACTTAATATGCTCTTGAACTCAGAGGAAATAAAAGCGAGAAAAATAATAAAAGATGAAATAGACAAAAACTATACTGGTGTTAGTTATGATTTGAGTGTACATAGAATTATAAACACACTTGGTGAGGATGTTGAAACCTTCGATCTAGAGCCTCAAGGAATTGTTTTAGTGATCTCAAGAGAGAGAGTGACGTTACCGAAGGATATTGTTGGTTATGCGTTGATAAAAACTAGACTATGCAATAGAGGGATTCTTGCTCTAAATACAGGAGTCATAGATCCAGAATATGATGGATTGATTTCTACAATGCTACTAAACTTTAGTAAAAACAATTTCCTGGTTTCAAAAGGAAATCAATTTCTTAGACTTACGTTTCATCATTGTAACCCCTCCTCTAAGAGCTACAAGCCACCTGCTCAATCAGATGAAAAGTATATTTTAAGCAAGAAAGAGCGACTTTTATTGTTTGATAAAACGTTCCTTAATTTGAATGCAAGTCTAAGAAAAGAAACAGATAGAATTTTTGTTAGATATGC
Source organism: uncultured Halomicronema sp. (assembly GCA_964563415.1). GTDB lineage: Bacteria > Cyanobacteriota > Cyanobacteriia > Phormidesmidales > Phormidesmidaceae > Halomicronema. The sequence continues at coordinate 10,428 of CAZLYS010000047.1, read as the reverse complement.
TGCATACGGCGTTGCTGTATCTGCAATCGTGCTTGCATTATATCCTTTTATATTGACTTTTTCACTTGAGAGAACTCTAAATTATTCTAATCGGAGCGATCAAGCAACGCAAGAGTTATTGCAAGTAATCAATGAGTTAAAAGATATAAACGATGCGCAAAAATCTCTTTTTGAATCTCGAATTGGCGTGTTGGAAGAGCGTATAGAACAGCTTGAAAGTATAGAAGGTGATTTATTCATTGATGAGGAGGAATAACGGTGATTTCTGGAGTTCTATATTCTCCTTCTGTTATTTCGTTTGAAACTTTGGATAATGCTCAGAATTGGCTTCTATCTCTATTGTTAGAGAATGGGCAAGTAGTTGATCCAAGAGGTCAAAAGACTCTAGAAATATCTCCAATAGTTTTTTCTCTTTCTAATCCTTTGTATCGTTGTACTTTTAATCCGAAAAGAAGATGGAGTTTGCCTCTTGCTCTAGGTGAGTACTGTTGGCATGTGTCAAGCTCCAATGATCTCGATTTCATAAGATACTACGCAAGCCAATGGAATGAATTTTCTGATGATGGTTTAACGATAGGAGGCAGTTGTTATGGACATAGGATATTTTCAACAAGCGGCAATGAATCTCAATGGAAAAAAGTCATAGATTTGCTAAAGAAAGATCCACAAACAAGACGTGCCGTCCTCACTTTTTTTGAATCACCATCGAAATTAGATCTGATTCAATCAAAAGATATTCCTTGCACATGCACTCTCCAATTCATTCTTCGTTCTGGTTGTCTTAATGCAATTGTTCATATGCGAAGTAATGATGTTATGTGGGGACTCCCATATGACGTTTTTCTATTCACAATGCTTCAGGAATTAATGGCTCGTACTTTAGGGGTAGGAGTTGGAAAATATATTCATTTTTCTGGATCTATACATATATACGAAAAGCATATTAACCAAGCTAAAATGATGCTTGAAACGGGATCTTTCCCGATCTATAAAATGTCCAAAATGGAGAGTCATGAAAATATGTTAGATTTCTTGGAGGAAGAGAAAAAGATACGGACAGGTGATGAAAGTCAATTAAATAATATCAAGCATCATGGGGAGTACTGGGATCAGATAGTTTCAGTCTTGGTTTGGTATAGATTGCACAAAAATAATAAAAAAATGGCTCGTGATTATCTTGAAAGCTGTTTAAATATACTTCCATATAAACTCCTAATAGACAATTTTTATCGATATCCTAAACAGGATTTAAATTGCTAGCCTAAAAGGCTTTGAAAAAGCTTTTTATCCTGACTAAAATATTTTAATTTTCATGAAATTGAGATAATATTGCGGCCCCTAATGGCTCGGCATCTAATATGGTTTTAGTTTTGCTTTTATACAGATGCGAAGGACGGGCGTGGTTCCACTTCAGTATTTTAGAAATAATGGCTAAAAACCTGTCTATATCTATGGCTTTTTAGAAAAATTGTACAATGAGAAACAGTATCTGTTGCCGCTCTAATTTGAAGTTCTTAATGTGTTGGATGTGGATAATTTTACCTCTATCAATTAATCAATCTATGCATCTATCCCATAATCCGATAAATGCATCTTTTTGAGTAATACTTTGGAGATTCGGATTTCTCCAAAGTGTACGCTCTGAACCATCTCCCTCTATCTCAGTTGATAAATCCCCACCGTAAAGCAAAATTCGGCTGAGCCCATTGTTAAAGAGACGACAAACAACTTCTGGAAGGTGTAGGCAGCCTGCACAAGCACCACCAAGCGTTTCCTCACAGTAGGGATCAAACATGCAGTCCTCTCGTTCCTCTAACAGACTCTTGAAAGCTTGATCCAACCTTTGCTCGAAGAAAGTTTTGAGACCGCCGAGAGAGAATTCCTGAAGACGATTCACGAAAATGATGGTTTGATTAAGACTGAGAAGCAAATGCTCAGAGAGTGCTGTTTCGCCAAAACTGCTTTGGTCGGCGATCGCCCGAATCAACAAATGGGTTGCACTATGGATTGCCGAGCCCACTAGCCAAGGAATCAAAAAGTCTTGGTCGAGACGATCTTCGAACGCAGGACCATTGCGACTATGAATTCTGCTGTGGCGTTGAAGTAACCAGAGCGTTGATTCGTCAATAGTAGTTGGATCAGGAGCTAAGTTGTTGACATGGAGCCAGCGCAAAATCCGAGCAGAATCAAACTGAAAAGAAAGCGCCTCGGTAGGGAGTTTGTAGACTGGTGCTGGAATCCAATTTCCTGCTGGCTCATCACCTGCCAAGTCAAATTTTTCTCGGTCGAATGCCCAAAGAACTGCTGCTTCGGGTTGATGGGATAGGCGAGTATAACCATAAGCAAGGTGCATAATTGGTAGATCTTGGATGATCTCTACTTGCGTAATTCCCAATTTGCTCCGCATGTCGTCTTTGGCAATTTCCAGATTGAGGCTAAATGGAGAGCCGATTCGAGCAAGGCGCTGAATTGCGTCGTCAATATTCTCACGCTTAAGGTCTAAAATCACCCCACGATTGATCAATTGTTCTCGTAGGGTTCGTGCGTTCTCCTGTTCTATAGTCAAGTCTTGACCGCGATCACGCATCACCCGCTCAGCTTGAGCATCTCCCAGAAGCCTTAAGGTATCAGAAGACAGTTTATATATAGCCTGCCGTAATTCAGCTACAACAGGACCACCTGCATCTCGCTCCTGTACCTTTTGTTTTTCTGCGATGAATTTTTGGATTTGTTCCTCAGATAAACCTGCTAGTTTTAGAGCCTCCAGTGTTTGTTGCAGTTCCCTTTGATCTATTTCTGTGCCTTGCCCTAAAGCACGTAGAGCTTCTGTTAAATCAATTAAGCTTTTCCCTCGCCAATCAACATACCCTAAATAAATTGCTAACAAGGTTTCCAGATGTTTGTTTAGGCTCTGAAACTTGTTGATATTTACGGTTGGATCAATTCGAGAAATAGAATGTACTACCTGTAATTTCTTGTCCGAGACGGTAGATAACGTCATCATTAGGTTAGGGGATTTGCCAGTTTTCTCTTCTATTGCTTCAACTACACTTGATTGACGCATAATTGAAGTTTGAAATAGAGCAAGATTAATCTGTTTAGCGTGTGTGCAGCCAGAAACTTTACAACGCCACCGTTTCAAAGCCGTTCGTTCTAGAATTAAGAACTCATAACCGTGCTCCGGGCATGGATCAGGCCTCAGCTGCACCATTGTCCCATCAGCATGGGCAAACACGAACGGAACTTCTGTCAATGTTGGATGGTTGCACCGATGGCAAGGAGCATCTTGGCGATCTCGCCATTCAACAAGCTCCACATTACGAATCGCTCGACATTTAGTGCATTCCCTTACTTTGAGACGTCTACCTCGTACAGATGTAATATCAACAGGAACTAAATCAGCAGTTTTATTGATAAAAGCCCTCATTTGAGAATCACAATGCTGCCAACGACTCAGTTCTTGTTCAACCGCGTCTCTTAAGTCACGGCTCAACCTATCTTTTTTTCGGGCAAAATGTTTCGTAATCTCTGCTGTGCCAGAGGGCGTGCTTGCTACGGCTCCTGGCTCAAAGCGATGCAAAATTTGCCCTTTTGAACGTGAATATTTAGGTTTTGGCATGGTAATGACAGAGAAATTTTAGTAGACGTTAATATCAATTCCTGGATCAACATCGCGCAGCGACAGCAATAACCGAAAATCATGAGGAATAGTGTCTTTAGTCAGTCCGCTAGTGACATGTTTTGGTTCATTCGGGTCTTGAACAATTTTGTCAATTTGAGATAGGAATGCATCTTGGATAAGATCGAGTGGTTTATCGAAAACTTGTCCTTCCGGTAGATTGTCGGGATTAAGAGTTGTTTTAACCCTAGCAATGAGGGCCTTCATATCAATTTGAGATCGCCCCTGTCCAATGCCATAAATGAGTTTTCGTAGTTCATCGATTTTATCTAGCGCTGCAAGATCAGATTCCTGAGTACCTGGTCGTGCAGTAGGGCCATCAATATGCAGTAACCGTCCTAGCAGTAGACCAAAAGCCGTTCTGTAAAGAGCATTATGAGCAAAACGGTCAATGGGAACGGCTTCTACCATTTGATCAAGATATTCGTGGGCTTTCACAAAGTAGTCGAAAATACTACGCTCCCGAGCACGTTGCGGACGGAACAGGATGAAGACCAATCCTGGTACAGTTCGTCCAGCTCGACTTGATGCTTGAATGTACTCAGCAGTTGTGTTTGGCCACCCGTAAAACAGCATCAGGTTTAAGCGATCAATATCCACTCCATGAGAGATCATGCTGGTTGCGACGACATCAGACAGACGCTCTGAATCTTTATTATCTAAATTTCTCTGCGGAGTTTCCATCCGTTTCAGAACTGCTTTAACTGTCTCGATATCGTCATCTCCAGACAGAGTAATCGCTTCTGGCAGCATATCGTTTGCCCGATTTTCACCAAAGTCTTCTCTCAATCCAGCTTTAACTTGCTCATTGATCGAGCGCCGAATGTCTGAGCCATCATTTTTAGAATTGACATAGGTGCAACAGAGGTCATGTTCATCAACCAGCTTGAGAAATGCCTCGTCAGTTAATGAACCCAAGCCGTATTCGACTTTGATAGTTGATGGAGAACGGCGGAGGAGTTCTAATTCAGTACGAAGTGCCTGAAGTAATGCCATTGTTGCATCCAGAGAATTGGCGGCAGTAGGACGCAAACCAACGAATCCTCTAGTGACGTAATGATTATGGGTGTTTGCATAAAAGCTTCGTCCTCTAGCAGGTCCACGCTCTGGAAATTGAGATAGAGATCGCCAATAGAGATGCTTGATTTGTTGTGCTGCCCCTTCAATGGTTGCAGTTGCCGCTAACACTCTTGGACGAATTGCCCCACGCTCCTGATGAATTGCGTCAATCAATGCCTCATAATGACCATCAAAAGTGCCTAACTCCTCGCGTAACAGGTGCAGCTCATCCTGAAAAATAAGAGGAATGCCAGGGTCAATCGATGTTTTTGAAAGTGACTTGAGTTGTCTACGAGTACAGCCACCAACCGAGTCTTGTTTGTGGCAAGTGTGATTGGCAACGAAACCATGCACGGAGCACATATCTGAAACTGCGCCAAAGAGAGTGCGACTGGCTGGACGAAATGTGATGTTGGCAATTTTATCGAGAGTGCCTACAACCAAAGTTGGTAATCGGCTGTAAATGTCCTCATCCACAATATAAAGCGGAATCTCACGACCACAGGCACCCTCTGGGAGACCATTCAAAGAACCACATTGATGCCTCAATTCGTTAGTAGCTCTGTCAATAAGCGTGTGAACTTCTTCTGACCCACAAAAGGGACAGCGCATAACCATTCTGTATCGCTGAATTGCTTCAGGAACGTAGTAGCCAACATCCGCTAGCGTTAAATACTTGGGGGTTTTACCCAAATCGTCTTGCATTAGTCGCTTGGCCAACTTGGCATATCTGTCTAGTTCATCTGGAACATTTTTGAGGCTATTCGGGCTGTTGTCGCGTCCACCGTAATAACCCACGATAAACTCAGGGGTTTTAGTTAAGTCAGGATGTTGTCGTCGGATTTTATCCGCAACAACTAATGTATCTAGAAATCGCTGAAGTTGTTGATAGGTTAATAGCCGTAGGGGATAGCGCAGCCAAGCAACAATTCCCCAGTCTCGTCCTCGCAGGCGATCGAAAAATGCTTGAGTTAGCATAATTCCCATTACGGCTTCAGATTTGCCACCTCCCGTCGGAAAATGAACAACAGCCGCATGGTCGATCTGCGCTAAAAGATTTCCTGCAAAGTCCTCTTCCCACTGCCTTGCAGCAAGAGCCGCTAAATTAGAAACAATGTAGACAATTTGAAATGGTCGCCAGTTTTTGTAAAGAGATTTTCCCTTTTGAGCACGCTTTTGATCAATCTCGGAAAATGTTTGATTCATCAGGTTGAATGCCTGCCTCAAACTTTGATAGCGAGGATTTTCCAAAACCTCAATACCAAGATGGAAGCGGTTAATTTCCTGAGCAAAATTGTCTAGATCCTTCTGTGCTTCAGCACTATGATCGGATCCATTCATTCGGAAGTGTTTGCTATCAATTAGGGCTTGCCAGTTGTTCCGATAAGCCTCCATGTCATGGTAAATAATTTTTAATATTTGAATATCGGTATTTCCAATAGCTAAGGCAAGTTCTTCAAAAGGAGCGGTGAAATCAGCTGTATAAAGCCGCTTCTGCCAGTGAATCGGAAGAAATTCTGTCCAAAGACACACTCGATCTGAGTCCAGCGCAAAACCAGGTGTACAGTTAATACCCTGTGCAGGAACGGTGGAATCAACTTGGTAGGAAATTTGGAAGCGAGACAGCTCAATAGCTTGCCACACAGATTTTGGTGAAGTAATTTCTAGGGAAGCACCAAATAAACCTGCATCTCTTGGGTCAGTAAAGCGCCCTACATCCTGACTTTTGTTTCTTAAGAATAAGCGAAGCCTTGTTTGTCCGCTTGTTTCACGCTTTTGGACTTCTACTTTGACATCAAATTTAACAGCGGCAATCTGCCCAACATCATTATCTTGTGGGCGATCACTCTGCCTTTTTTTCTTATTTTGCTTTTCTAAAGCTCGCTTACGCAGTTCAGCCTGAAGTAAGTTCAAATTACTGTGAGCATAGGTTACTTCATTGGAGGACAAATCATCAATGGTTCGCTCCAAGCCATTGATCCAAGCTCGATGATCTTGTGAGTGCTCTGTAACAATAGCCTTCAGCTGGTTAGCGATTTCTTGATTTAGGGTGGATAAAGCAGGTGAGGCTGTTGCCACTAACTCCTGAATTGTGCAGCTAATTTCAGCATCGATATCATATCGCTGCCACATTGCTCTCAGCGATCTCTGTTCTACTTGGCTTAGGTCTAGCTTGGGCAAGAAAACGCTGCACTGAACTCTCAACTCAATTGGTTGTAAATTTTCCTCCCATGCAGGAGAGAGATTGATTACTAGACCACAGTTGCTGGGGCGAAAGTTGTTTTGCTGCTGGCTGCTGGTTGGGATTGCTGAGGGTGGGGATTGGGGGGAGAGGTAGGCGGTTGGCATCAACCGTCGTGGCTCGGTTGCACCTTTGATAATCCTGCGATGCTCAGAAGTTCCCGTAATATGGCTCCGCACATGCTGGTAAAAACTTTTGACAAACTGCAAGTGCAGCTCTTGACGCTCTGCATCCAGAACCTTCAAACCCTCATCACTCAAAATAGATTCAGGCAGCATTCATTACTCTCCATGACGAAATAGACGATTGAATGGATAGGCTGGCTTCTGCTGGATATGTTGAGGAGTAGATTTAACTTCCAAAACTTGCATTGCTTCCCGTAACTCCCCAACCGTGATAAAAACTTTTTGGTACTGAAAAACAATTTCATTGGCATTACGCTCTTTCCAGCCCTCTTGAGCACAAGCAGAAATCACTCTTCCTAGCTGCCTTCGTTTTTCTCTAAGGTTGTTTGCTTTACGCCAAAACTCCTCAAAGCTTGAGCGAGCAAGAGCGGGTAGGAACCAAAGAAAGTGCTCCTTCTCACGCGGTAAGGTGAGCAGGTCATCACCATTCATCCAACTACAAACAGCCTCTTCACCAATATCACTTCCTGTGCTTCGAGAAATTTGTCGGGATACTGTCCAAGCATCCAATTGTTCTATGCACTGTTTAACTAAAGTACGCCAGCCCTCTAGCTGCACTCGGTATAGCCAGTTATCTCTACTCTCTTCAAGTAGCCCTGCTTTTTGCGCAAAGAGTTCATCTCGGTTCATGCCCTCAAAAAGAACAACCTTCGTTCCTGCGGTAATGTCTCGAACAGAAACGACTCGAACCTGACCTCTAGATAAAACTAGGAACTCGCTATTGGGTGAGACACGAATTTTGAAAGGATTGTTCAACTCAACCAAATAGTGAGTATTTAACTGAATTGGATCAGAACTAGTCAAGCCAGAATCTAAACTTGTTCCACCTACCTCGCTCAACGTCTCCTCTAGCTTGGAGATATCAATAGACTTACGCAGCCTAGTCTTACCAGAATGAACAACTTGAACAGGTTGAGAACAATGGCTGTAGTCATACCGCCCTCCAAATTCCTGATCTGTTAGAGAGTGCCAGGTCTTTGCGTGCCATATTCTGGAATCAATCTCTAATCCGCTCCACCAAAACTTGGCACGATCGGCAAAAACCGCCCACAGCAACACCTCGACATGACGAAAGAAGGTTGTTTGAATTAGATCGCGGTGACGCGCTTTCGGTTGTCCAACAACGACCAATTTTTCACCAATCTGCCCCCGCAGTTCATTAATCGCTAGTACTTTAGGTTGTGAAGCATAGGAACGCTCTGCCAAAAACTTTCTCAAAGCATCAGCATGAGCAATGTCTGTGACTGCGATCGTGGTGTGGCTATTTAAAGATTCAATCAATTTAAGAAATGGATTCTGAGTCAGTTTCTGAAATCGTTGAGTTAGTGAGTTTAAGGTCCGGAAGAGGGCTGATGCTTGTGAAGTATTGCAACGCTCAACGGCAGTCTCTAACTGTTTCATGGAGCCTTGGAGGAACTTCTCCCAAAGCAAATGGGCTGGTAATATTGGGGCTGTAAGTTCACGCCAAATCTCCCAACCTTTAATCCAAACGCTTTTTAATTCAGGTTTCTTGGATATTGTCACCAGCAAATCTAATGCTTCTTGAAATCCCTCAGCTATTCTATTTTCATCGTCTTCGCTGAAACTAAATGTTCTAATTGTGATTTGTGGTTCTGCACCGAATTCACATTTTTTATTAAGTAGTCGATAACTCTCTTCAATTGGATGCGATGTCTTGTTTCTGGCATAGGGGCTAGGCAAGACTGGGTATGACCGCAACGCACCAGAGTCAATCGGCCAAAGCAGGATACCTGTCCGGTTGCTATTTTCGTAATGCTCGACTTGATGCATTGCCCAGGGTGGAACAATACCGATCATTGGAAGATTTCTTTTTTGACAGTCCCTGGCAATCTCAAATACTTCACTACCGTATTTGAAGGATGAAAGACAGGTTTGCCCGGAGGGATCATCTAGAACGACTAGCGAACAGTATTTGGACTGATGAAGTAGATCAATTCCTTCAGAGAGCGCGCGCGCTGTTGCCACCCGTATGCGAGTATCTTTAGCGGATTCCTCAAATCTATACGCCGGGATACAAACGAGTTGTTCGTTTAGGTTGATCTGAACTTCAGGCGATCTAGAAACTATAAGTTTCTGAATTTTCCCATTGTCATGAGGTCGAATCCAGAGCACAAAACTTTTAGAAGTAATCGCATGATTCTTGCTAATAAGGTCTCTTTCTTCCCTAGAGAGAGTTGCATAATATGCAATAGTTAAAATTCCTATGGAGACAGGAGTGACCGGAAAGTTAAGAAATAGTGGCACTTTCTTATTAATTGCTATAGCAGCTAAGTAGGTTAAATCTTTTTCTAAGCGATGAATATTTAGCGGATAACCTGCCGATAAATAGCTCCCACGTGCTTGTCTTTCTTTTAAGCCTCCTAGCAAAGGATCTAGGTGCTGAGAAGTCCAACTTAAAGGTAATGCATCATAGAAAACCTCTCCCCAACTTTGTCGATACCAATTTTGTAGCGTCTTGAGGTATTTTGCAGAGTAATAGCCTCCTAAAGGCTTTATAAACTCTTTCGGAGATGTATATCTCATTGCCCCCGAGTTCAAGATTAGCAATTTTTCTTGAGAAGTAATTCGCTGATTTGGTCGAGGAGACGATCGAGCAGGCTCTTCTATTACTCCATCAAAATTCAACGATAATTGTATGGCTTCCCCTCTTCCTGCTGCACGCCTTTTGGGCATAAGTCTACCCCATAAAATTTGCGGCCCTTTTGTCTACTTGTAAGATGCCCAATACCTGGCGGAAGTGTTAACTATCCCATTTTTATTATGTGGACGTTACATGAGGTATGAAGATAAGCCAGGACAAGCTTTATAGGTTCTTTAAACATCTAAACTGATTTATCGAATCTCGGTAGTCAGTTCATAAGGCTCCTATCTGCTGCAACAGAGAATTTGTAATGTCTGTAGCAACGAGGGGGGGGACTGCGTTACCGATAGCATTTACAACAGAGTCATAACAGTGGCCTAGATTGAACCTGTCAGGAAAACCCATTAGTCTAGCCATCTCGCGAGGAGTTAGAGCCCTTTCATATTTATAGTGAAAGGCGAAGTCAGAATGCCCTTGTACGGTTGGACTATGCCCTTCAGGAAGCAAGCGTCTGTAGGCACTATAATGGCGGCGCTTTAGCTGTCCACTAGCTGAATCGCGAGGAATTTTATACATCAACGATTCAGGTAGATCACGCCAATTCCCGCCAGGACCAATAGCTTGTAGGCGTTCTCTGGTTTCTGGACGGATTCGGGGTACT
>CAZLYS010000046.1:0-12127 GCA_964563415.1 uncultured Halomicronema sp. | reverse complement strand
ACCCCGGCAACGCAACTGATCCATGCCGTAGAGGCCCGTTTCGAAGGGGGGATGATGCATAAAAATAATAGTTGGCTGGGTGGGTGCTTCACCTAGGCGGGCCTCCAACCACGCCAGCCGTTCGGCATCCAGCTCGCCGTAACCTTGACCCTCCACTAAGGTGTCAAGCACGATAATCCGCAGGGGCCAGTCATCGAGTACGTAGTGAATGAAACCGGTAGCTGGCACATAAGTTAACTCGGGAAAGGTTTGGCGAAATGCAGCGCGATGGTCATGGTTACCCATGACGAAATACAGTGGCGCTTTCACAGGAGCTAGCAAGTCTTTGAGCATGCGATATTCAGCTGCGGTGCGCTCATCAACTAAATCACCCGTTGCTACCACAATCTCTGGCTGCGGATCGAGGCGATTCAACTGCTGCACCGCGACCCTTAAATAGTGGTTAGTATCGACAATGCCGTAGGCTCGCTGGCCAGCAGTCTGCACATGCAGGTCAGAGATTTGCGCGATGATCATGCTGCTCAGGTCTCCTGAAAGTAGCCTTTGTCAGGCTAACCTTTGACCTCGCTAACAAACAATCGTCTGGCATACCTGGCAATGGCGATCTCGCTTCCCTTCATGGCGGTCAGTTCATGCATTGCTCAGTGCTGCTAACTGGCGATCCTAATCAGAGGGGGCTTCGGCAATGGTCTGATGACCCACTGCCATTTGCAGCACCATGGGGCGGCCGCCCGATTCATGATATTTATCGGCCCAGGCGCGAATCTTATCGTCCAGTTCCGCGATCGCGATCGATAGCTTGTCTGGGGGAATATCCAGTTCTTCTAAAATGCGCACAGTGTCGCCCTGACGCTCTGACCATTCGCGCATCATGCGAAAGTAGCGAGCCGTGTCTTCTAGCATGATCAGGGTGCGCTCTTCCTGATCTTCTGGAGAGTAGGATGGCCGCATCAAAGCGTAGAACGACATCCCCCAGGGTGAGTCGATCCGGCTAACCGTGCCAGAGTAAATTAGGCGACGGCGAATATGTTCGGCTAGTGCTTCGCTGAGGAAACTCCGTCGATCAAGGGGGAAGTCTTCTTGCGATCGCTCGTGTAAAAACTCAATCAATTCCATAAATTGAAATGAGTTAATCAATTGGGCATCTGGGATGTCCTGCGGCAGCTTGCTTTCTAATAAGCGCTTCTCGCCTGAGGACAAACTGGTACTGGCAATCCGAAATGTTCCGGGTCGCCAAGGGTACTTTTCTAACCAAACATAGGGAAACTGGATTAGATAGCGGGGTTCTTGAGACCCCAACATCTTCAGCAGGCGGCCTTCGGTCAGGGCTTCTTGCAGTTCGCTAACAATCGCTTTGACCCGCTTCGGCTCAATGTGGTGTAAATGCCCCGTCATGCGGAGATTTTCACCCTGCTCGAGATAGGTTGTATAGATGGCGCACTTGGCTGCAGTCGCTGCTGCGTCTAAAAACGCACCATGGCGATGACCGCCCGTTCTCATTGCGCTAAACGCTAAATAAAGCAAAATTTGATCGATCGCACTGGGGCCCAACTGACGGACTAAATCCATGTCGTTGGTCACAGACTCGCATTCGTTAAACATAACTCGAAACCCAACACTGCCAATCGATTCAAAGAAAAATGGTTCACACCCGCCGGTTTGCCAAGACTAGATGGCTCACGTTCCCCGGGCTTTGAATAGAGCAGCATTAAGCAACCACAAAGTGGTATCGCTCCTTATGCTACTACCCTTCGGGGCACAAGCAATTCCAAGACGGTCTCCTGTAACTCCCAACCTGCCTGGCCTCTCGAACATCTCATTGCTGATCACTGCTGTGCTTGATGATGTTCTGCTTGACCTGTCGCTATGCTCTATGCAGGAAATGACGGATCATGCGAGGAGAATGTTTAGCCCTAGTCCTACGCAAAATTCAAAATCGAGAATTCATTTGAGGTATTTTGCGCTACCGGTGGCCATTCAGCCATGCTCATGAGCAGTCGTATAGATCTTGACTGAGCCTAGCGATCGCTATCACCAGAGAAACCTCGGATTCTGACTCAAGCTCAATGCACACTACGAACTCGTCTGCGCTAAACCCATTCTTGCCAGGCTATAGGGTTAGCGACCGCCCGACCGCTGCCCCGGTAGGCAACTGAGGGCTCTTGACTAGCAGGTCCCCGACCGCTGCCACGATGAGACACTACCGAATTGTCATTTTGGTGCAGACGCCCCGTACCCCGGTAATCGTAAATCGTGTCAGGGTTAGACTGTTGAGGGACTTGGGTCACTAACCGACCGCTGCCTCGATGACTGGAAGGTGATTGAGAGTCGTTACAAGCGTGCTGAAAACTGTTGTCAGGTGAGAAAGTCGCAGCGCTTAAACAGCCCAAGGTCAACGCTGCCAAGCAATATTGCGACACTTTAATGGGAGATATCATTGTTTTAGAGACCCCTCTATGGCTTATGTTCCATGTTTCAGAGGTGTCTCATGGTATTCAGGAGAAATTACCTGCGTAAATTTCCTGAATCTTGTGAAAGAGGCGTAATTTTCAGGACCTGAATCCACCCTGCATACCAATTAGGAATACCTTGTATCGTTACTTCACAAGGCGTTTGGAGTTGTTGGCAAGTACCCTCAATACTCGGGTGCAGAGTAACAAGTTTGAGTTTGCGATCATTCTTCAAATGGAATTCTCCTGACCATTTTTGACCGCTTTGAGTCAGTTTCAATACCCCCTGGTACTGTGACACGGCCAAATTTTGGGGCAGCCAATTGGTGACGTTCTCGTCCTCCAACAAATCCGACAAATCCGACAATTGATCATGAGGAAAAGAGTGGGGATCAAGCTGAAATTGTAATTGGCGCGATCGCCAGTCGGGATGTTGTGGCACATTTTTAACGAGTGGCACGATCGCCGCCGGAGCCGTCGGTTCATTTAACAAAGCGGTCTGCAGCAGAGCCACCGATAAGTTGCGCGGTGCACACTGGTGCTCAACACATAAGGCCGCAGCCATGCCTGCTGCTTGGCCAATGCCGAGAACCACGGGCTGCAGTCTCGTTGCCCCATTCGCCATATGAGAAACTGAAATATTTTTCTCGCAGACCAAAAGCCCGTCAACGGCTTGGGGAATCAGTGCCTCAAAAGGAATCGTAAAGGGGGTTCCCGTCCAACGCCCGCCCCAGAGCATAGACTTGGGAGCCAGCGGCATATCGAATCCAGGATAGTGATGATCGTTGGGGTAGTTGCCGATCGCGATCGCACTCATCTCGCCCCGTTCGTTCAGCGGTAAGGCGGCGGTTTGCTGCCCCGGCAGCGGCAAAATGTCGCACTCCGTGACGGTTGTGAGTCCAACTAGGCGACGACTTTCGCGGTAGTAAGGCATGAGTGCGAACGCCCCACCGCCCAGTTGCCTAGGGCTATGAGGAAATGCATCCGTCGCCAAACCATAGCGTGGCCCCAGTTCAGATTGAATGAAATGGGCAAAGTTTTGGCTGTGAGCGATCGCTTCCGCTGCCCAGGCTCGCCAAGCCTCATTACCTTGTATCAGTCGGTTGAGGTCGTGTCCATAATCATTACCTTGCTGCGGCCAATTCAGCATGAATTGGTTTTGCGGTAGTCGGCCATAGTTTAAAAACGTCTCTGGCTGATAACCGTCCCAAGTTCCCTGGAATTGGTCGGGGTTGTAGTCATCAGCCGGGGAAATGGTTGGAGCTGTATTGCCTTCACCCCAGTCTCGCAGCAGCACTACCCAAGTGGGTGACTGCACAGGATATCTCTGTACGATGGGCCTCAGCGGATCCTGCTGGTCAGTTAGGGATCGCGGTGCACTGGGTTCATCAAACTGGGCTTGAGTTTCCCAGCCCCAGCGATAGGGGACGTTGCCTAGGGCCAGTAAGTCACCGAGTTCGGTGCCGTCGAGAGTGAGTTGGGCATGAATAGTGAGATCGTCAAAGCGCACCCCCAGAATGCGATCGCCCTCACGCAATACCTGTCGGGGCACTTTACCCACAATCCATTGCAGATTTGATAAGGCACTTACCCAATCAGCAAAAATGGCGGCACCCACCTTGGGCTCGTAGGTAAAGAAGCTGACCCAAGCATGATCAAGACCACCAGTTTGGCGCTGCCGCAGTTCTTGCAAAAAGGCTCCCCAGATGCCCGTTTGAAAAGCGCTAAGCTCATTACCATCGGGGGCTGCCACACCGGCTGCCGTCAGCATGCCCCCTAACCAAGGCAACTCACTCACTAATATCGTTTTGGCACCCCTTCGGGCTGCTTGAATCGCCGCTACTGTGCCCCCTGTGCCGCCACCAACAACTAAAACATCTGTAGTTAGTGTGACTGAGGTCATCAATGAAAGCCCTGAGATGTGTGAAAGAGGTTTATCCGATTCACCGTGGCAGACTGGTCTCCTTTTTGTCTGTTGCTGGTCAGACTGGCCGTTTGCCATTGCATCAACATTTGTGCCTGGAATTGTAGATGAGACGGACTGCTGACGGATCGGCAATAACTAGCCTGGCCATATTTGCAGACGCCCTGCTCGGCGGCCTCACACTAAAAACTTTAGCTAAAAGCTGAGCTTATCACTGGGTTAGGGAACTCATAGCGACAGATCCTGAAGAAAATATGTTCGATCAGGCATCCCTGCCATAAACTTAAGCATATGGATCAAGCAATAATCATAGACTAGAGTCTTGAATCTTGATATCGATTACATGACTTGGGCAGGGCTAACCTCTTTTTGAGAACGCTTCCTCACAGGTAAGGTTTCGCCAGAGGTTGCTGTGAATAGCGGGTCTTGTCTATTCCTTCGATTACTCACTTTCATCAATATGGAACGGGAACCATGAATAAGTTCAACTCAGCCAAATTACGGTCCAGAATTGATCCTGATGAAGGCTGGCGAGTGCAAGTGTATAGCAGCGATCGCCGTCTCCTCTGTGTCCTCGAACCGTCCCACGGCTGGATGTTTCTCTTAGGTTGTGGGGTTGGTATCTTACTCGCGGTGATTTGGGTGAATTTCGCTCGCTACGCCCCACCTGTTGAGCCCGCCCCACCGACCAACACACCAAAACTGCAGGTAGATTGATCAACAATCCATTGTTAGGGCAAGGCATTCTCTCTATGAACTTCTAATCCTGGTCTTAAAGATGTCGCTGAGGGGCTAGTCCCGACAGTCACGTTGAGTCTAGAAAACTGAGCTTTAGCGCTCACTGCTTTATCTGTGTCTCAGAGTCTTCCCACGGGAAACATTTTCATTGAGTGCAGCGTAGGTTTGCTGCTATCAGTAATTGGCTCTCAGTACCGATATGAGTTAGTTCCAGCGGTGTTGTCGGGCTTCATTGACAATGCCTTGGGCCTCTTGGAGTGAAATATCATAGCGATCGCTCAAGAGCTGGGGAATTAAATCGCAAGCGCGATTGGGATTCACTTCTGGTTGCCGCGAATAAACTGGCAGCGCAACATTGCAGAGGAATGGCGAAGGTTTTGCCTCTAGTTGGAGCGGTTCAAGATTTAGAACTTCTCGCAAATTGATAAAAAATAGCAAGGCCCCACTGAGGTTGGTGTCGCTCAGGTTGGCATCGCTGAGTAGGGCACAGTTGAGGTCAGCACCGCTGAGGTTGGCATATCTCAGGTCGGCCCCACTAAGGTTGGCATATCTCAGGTTGGTACCGCTGAGGTTGGCATATCTCAGGTCGGCACCGCTCAAGTTAACACCACTGAGATTGGCACTAATGAGGTCGGCTCCATTGAGATTGGCTCCACTGAGGTTAGCACCGTACAGATCCGCATAGTTAAGGTCAGCACCACTGAGGTCGGCATCGCTGAGGTTGGCATCACTCAGGTTGGCACTGTTGAATTCAGCACCGTTGAGGTTGGTACTGCTCAGGTCGACCCCACTGAATTCAGCGTAGTTAAGGTCGGCACCGCTGAGGTTGGTAGCTTCTGTGTTTCGGTTGCTATTGCGGACACTGAGCAACAGTAAGACTCCTCCGACCACCGCGATCGCCCCCATCCCGCTAATGAGGGGTTCACCATCTTGGTGAGTAAGCGTGACCTCTTTGTTGTTAGAGAGGGGACTGTGATCAGTTTGAGGCCTACGATGTGGGGGTAACCAAAGCCACCACACCATCCAGAACAAGACCGGAGTGGCGATCGCTCCAATCACCCACCACTTGTTTACCTTAATCTTTGGCGACCACTTATTGAATCGCTCCCACATTCCGGCGGATCCCTCAATGCTGAGGCCATTATTACCCTCGTGATTTGGGAACGCTTTAATCTTTATGCACGCTTAAACACCTCTGGCACTTCATGGCTGTTTAACTGTCTCAGTAGATATGCCAGTTTCGTCAACTTGGCAAGGAACGCCAAATGAGTAAGGTGATCCTTAAACATTGCAGATCGCAAATCATTGATTTGATTGCTGTCAAGAAAGCGATATTCCAGGTCCATAAGCGATCTTAGCCGCGTCACCTCTTCTGAAAAATGTGATTCGTGCTGAGAAAAAGCCCGGTGGGCTAAGTAGCAGTCCTGGAGGGCTGCGATCGCTCCATGCTAAGGACGGTTTCTAGCTCCCGTTCTACCCGCTGTTTCCACCAATCACCAAGTGTTTGAAATTGGGTGCGGAAAAGGCAGTTCGTTGCGACCAACACCCTCTGGCAACTTATTCCATTGCCAGAGTCACCAGCAGCCAACAAGGAAGCGGCAACAGCAATTTCATGGATAACTCTCAAAAAAATCTGGAATGAGTATCAGAACAAATCCAGAACGTAATTGACATCAATCAGAGATATGTCGAGGACTGCTTTGTAAAAGAAAAACTTATGATTTGGATTTGACATCACGTTTCAAATCCGTGCTGGGTAGCGCTAAAAATCATGTGTTTCAGGATAGACTTAAACACATAGAGTTCAAGTTCTTGATAGATGTGGCTCTATAGGAGGCTCTGCAGGACAGCAACGCCTCCCAGCCTTGTTCAGAGGGCGGCAGTCTCTGAACACCCTGTCGGCAGGTTTTCGCGTAACACCTGTGCTGTAAGGGTGAAGCGCTTCACCCTTGCTTTCTTCAACTCTTGAAAGCTCATTTATTACGGTAGTCACTGTTCGTTAGAGGCGGTGAAAGGAGGCATTTGTGGATTTCTTGTCCGAGTTTTTGACGCTCTTCCTGGGAAAGTTACAGTCCCCAACTCTCGGCTTCCTGATTGGGGGTATGGTCGTTGCCGCTCTCGGTAGTCGATTGACGATTCCCGATTCGATCTATAAGTTCATCGTCTTCATGCTGCTACTCAAAGTTGGCCTAAGCGGTGGCGTTGCTATCCGTAATGCTAATCTGGCGGAGATGCTGTTGCCCGCCATATTCGCCGTAGCCATTGGCATCTCAGCCGTCTTTATCGCGCGCTATACGTTGGCCCAACTGCCAGGCATCAAGACCTTGGATGCCGTGGCGACCGGGGGCCTGTTCGGGGCTGTGAGTGGCTCGACTCTCGCCGCCGGCATCACAATGCTGGAAGCGGAAGGGATGCAATACGAGGCCTGGTCAGCCGCCCTTTATCCCTTTATGGACATTCCAGCGCTGGTGACGGCGATCGTCTTGGCGAGCATTTATGCCGGCAAGCAAAAGCGTGAAAAGTATCTCAAAAATGAGGAGTACCTTAGGAAGGAAGAATACAGCAGCATGCAGCCCGTTGCCGCCGGTGGATACTCCACTGTCGACCCGCGTAGTGCTGCAAGTGGACATCCTGGTGAAGCGGGTGGTGCTGGCGGTGGGTCTGCCAGTCAGTCAGGGGGTGCTCCAAGCAAGCGGGTTCAGATCTGGCCGATCATTAAGGAAAGCCTCCAGGGCTCTGCCCTATCAGCACTGCTACTCGGTCTGGCGCTGGGTATCTTAACCCGTCCGGACAGTGTCTATGAAGGCTTCTACAATCCTCCCTTCCGCGGTCTGCTTTCAATCCTAATGCTAGTCATGGGTATGGAAGCTTGGTCAAGACTGGGCGAATTGCGCAAAGTGGGTCAGTGGTACGCTCTATATGCTGTGGTAGCGCCATTGCTCCATGGGTTCATGGGCTTCGGCCTCGGCTATGTTGCTCACATCACGACTGGGTTTAGCGCTGGCGGCGTCGTCCTCTTGTCTGTCATTGCTGCCTCCAGCTCAGACATCTCAGGTCCGCCCACGTTACGGGCGGGCATTCCTAAGGCTAACCCTTCTGCTTACATTGGTGCTTCTACCGCCGTGGGCACACCGATCGCGCTGGCTGTAGGCATCCCACTCTATATCGGTCTGGCTCAGACATTGATGGGAGGCAGCTAATGCAAGACAGGGTGCGGTCTGCCGGTGCTTTCCCAGTCCGACGACCAACGCGGCAGCTAACTCAGTACCAGATCGCTCGGTGTTGCGGCTTCCCTGGTGTTCCATATTGTTTAATGAATACACGCGTAAGGAGGTAACTTACATGGCTAAGCCAGCCAAAAAGCTTGTTATCGTCACAGAAAAGTTGCTGCTGAAAAAGATTGCCAACATCATTGATGCCGCTGGAGCAACCGGTTATACGGTGTTGGAGACTGGCGGTAAAGGCAGTCGCAACATGCGCTCCTCAGGACAACCCAATGTCTCTGATACAACCTCAAATATCAAATTTGAGGTGCTGACTGACACGCGGGAGATGGCGCTGGCGATTTCAGATAAGATCGCAGCTGAGTTTTTCGAAGATTATTCAGGTATCGCCTATATCTGTGACGCAGAAGTACTGTACGCACATAAGTTTTGTGGGGTAGATGGCTGCTAAATCAAGATGACGCAGACTTTAGACAGCCGGGGCATGCCCCGGCTGTTTTTGTTTGATCGAGATCTCTGCTCGGCGTTGAACATGCTAGTAAACGTCACTCCACCAAGTCTGATTTCTCAACTGCGTTGCGGGATGTCAATCTGTCTATCAATAGGAAAGAGAATGTAGAGTATGACAATTGCTGGGTGGACGTTTTTGATCGCCCATATAATGCTTGGCCGATGACGATAGCGTTGAACGAACTACCCGAATTTACTGGGCGAGTGGCAGTTATTGCCACGATGCACTGCAAAGAGCAGGCGATCGCTCCAATTTTAGAAGCCGCCCTTGCTCTCAAAACTCACGTTCCGTCTAAGTTCAACACCGATCGCTTCGGCACCTTTACTCGTGATGTTGATCGACCGGCTGACCAACTTGCAACCGCTCGGCTCAAAGCTCAAGCGGCGCTGGCACAAACGGGCAAGACTTTAGCGATCGCCAGCGAAGGGAGTTTTGGTCCTCATCCTGATATCCCCTTTGTGCCCTGCGATCGAGAGCTCGTGCTCTTGTTGGATCTAGAACACAACTTGGAAATTGTCGGCCAGGCGATTAGCACTGAGACAAATTACCGTTCCCAAACCATTCGTTCGATTGACGAAGCTGTGGCCTTTGCTCAAGCCGTTGGATTTCCCGAGCATGGCTTGGTCGTCATGCCTCAAGCTGAAGGCACTTCCTCCAAGGAGATCGCGAAAGGTGTCATCACAGAAGTCGCTCTCACAACTGCGGTCAAAACGGCTCTTGCCGCCTCCACAACCGACACCGTCCATATCGAGACGGACATGCGGGCGCATGTCAATCCCACCCGAATGCAGATCATTGGAAAAGCGACCGAAAACTTAGTGCAAGCGATCGCCCAGCGTTGTCCGGTCTGTCACTGTCCAGGGTTTGCGATCGTTCGACACAATCCCGGCTTGCCCTGTGCTTGGTGTGGCACACCGACTCTATTGACGCTGTCGACCATCTCTCGTTGCCAGCGTTGCCAGCATGAGCAAACCGACCGCTTACCCAACGGTGCATCTACCGCCGATCCCGGCAACTGCTCCTATTGCAATCCTTGAAGTCTGCTTTGGAGAATATAGTCTATAGCCAGCGAGAAAGGTGACCAGCGTGATCTAGCGAAAAGCTGAGGACTGAAGCTTGCAAGCGGGGACTGCCCAATCGAATAATCGACATTTGCCGGGCTGAACTAAAAATCTGATTTTTATATAAATAACTTATATCTTGGCTTGAGAATTGACATTTTACATTGCATGGTATAAAGGCCGGTATGTAATCAAGTGTTGAGCAGCATGATGTCATTTCATTGCGGGCTATCTCATGGTTGCACTGGTCAATTCTCCGCTTCCGCAGCACCCTGCTGGACGCCTAACGCTGCAAGTTGAAAACATTGCCGCGAGGCCGGGGCACAATTTGCTCAACAGCTCTGCAAGCAAAAAAAACGTCAGTCCCCTCGTCAATCTGTGACTGTGACCCAAGCCCGATCGCACAGAACAAGCCGTGGGGCGGATCATTGGCTCCCTTGGGGTCGCTACCACGCGACAGGGCGATCGCCATAGTGGCTTACTCACCGCTTGGGTGTCGCCGTCGAGTTTTACCCCACCCGGCATCATGATGGCGATCGCTGCCGACCATTATGCCCACCGGTTTTTGCAGCCAGAAGCGAAGTTCGTTCTCAACATTTTGAAAGAGGGTCACGCTATCCGTCGCCACTTTTCTCATCAACCACATCCTGGGGAAAACCCCTTTGACCAGGTTGCTCATTACGTTACCGCTAATGGCTGCCTAGTCATCGAAGCGGCTCTGGCCTATTTAGAGTGCACGATAGAAAGTTGGATATAGGCCGGGGACCACTGGCTGGTCTATGCAACTGTAGAGAGGGGCGAAGTCCTCGACGATAGTGGTGTAACGGCTATTCAACAACGCACGTCTGGCAGTCGCTATTAACAGTGCTGCACTGGGTAACGGTCGACTGGCCACGTTTTACGGTTTGGTGTTTTGCGATCGCTCAGTGAGAATCAGCCGTAAGTCATTTGTGGGGCATTCCTGAACCTACTCACTCGTATGGGAATTTGAAGTGTTATATGTAAGGCGTCACGTCCTCACCGCAGTCGTCTGCCAGGTAGGATAATGCGCGAAACCGCAGCCCCACCAACTGGTCATACAGCGGGTTCAATTTACACATGGCTGGGATATGGACAATCTTCTTCTTGAATAAAGTCACATCGCGCTCAAAAGGGCACTGGGCAGGCACCATCTTGCAAATAAAGCGGGCTAATCGAGGATCTTTGACCTCAAGCTGATCCAACCATTCGCGAGCCGGCTTTAAGGGTTCTAGACCATGCTCTTCCGCACCCGGGCTCTCAATCGCGTTCGGGTCGTTAAGGTCATATAACGTCGCTCGTACAGAATCCAGCAGATGATTTTCCAGTCCAAGGGCTGTACAAAAGCTGTGCAACTTCTGATCTTCTTCGGTTGAGTAGACACCATCGGCGAGCGCTACCATCACCGCAGTTCGTAAAAAGTTTTCAGCGGTTTCGGCCTGTTGTCCTAGAGCATTCGCCAGCTCTTCCGATGAAATTGGTTCTAACGCATCAAAAAAACCAATATTGGGTGCAAATTCCTCCTGAGTCATGGAGGTGATGAGACTTTTTTCTTCTTCGTCAAAATGTCCGTCGGCCCAGGCAATGGTAAGAAGACCACGAAACCAAACCTTAATTTGCTCTGGTGTATAGGGAGATTCAATAGTGGAAGGCATAAGACAATATCAGGCGATACAGCAACAACAATGCTGAAATGGCGACTTAATTGTAGCTTTCTGAACTGTGGAGTGCCTGCATTCTTCCATTCGGTTCATAATTCTCAGGCTAAAGGCGATCTCTATTAATTGGCGCTATCCCTTACCGGCTCATACCTCTCTAACGACATGGTGTAACCCTTAGCTCATTGTCGCTCTGAAAATAATCTGGCATCGGTGCGTCGCTGCGCTGACGGCACCCTACGATTTTCATGGTTTGGAGCGGCGCGCCCGCGTCATGAGCCGTTGCTCTGAAAATAAACTCCTCGTAGGGTGGGTCACATCCTCACAGATCGCGCCAAAACTCCCTGTCAGAGCGTGTCCTGACCCACCGCCCACCGCCCGAATCCCGAGGCATCCTTTTCATCGTTTGGAGTGTCGCCCCGCGTCATGGGCCATTGCCCTGAAAATGAACTCGTCAAACTCTGATTCGACCGTTCTCAAGCGACCTGTTTGCTCTGAAAATAAACTCCTCGTAGGGTGGGTCACATCCTCACAGATCGCGCC
>CAZLYS010000045.1:0-12143 GCA_964563415.1 uncultured Halomicronema sp. | reverse complement strand
CCCCAAATACTTCTTGAATAACTACGACGGTAGGACAACCTGTGGCAGCGATCGGATGAGCTAAATAAGCGGGAATGGCTAGTCCCTGACTTTGAACATTGACGGTGCTGGTTTGGATCTCGGGAGTTGCCGCCATGGATTTTTCAACACGTTGCATGGTTGTTCGTCATACATTAAAAAGGGTGAGATAGTGGCCTGTCGAGAGATGTGAGCAATTAATGCAATGCCTCTAAGGGATAACAGACTGGGCGAGGAGGCTTAGAGAATATAGTGAAGCAAGCTATTGGCGTGATCGAAACCTGTGGAATGCCAAGCGCACTCGTGACGGCAGATGTCATGGGCAAAGCAGCCAATGTACAGGTTGTCGGCTTAGAAAACACGGATGCCGGGCGCATTAGTGTCATTATTCGAGGATCTACTGGGGCAGTACAAACGGCGATCGCAGCAGCTACAAAAACCCTGGCAATAAATCCTGGAATGACGTTTTTGGGGTCTCACATTGTGCCTTGCCCAGATGCCTCAGTTGACATAATGGGAGCGTCTCGGCCTGATCGAGCTTCGTCTCAGCAAGACAGTGTCGAATGGCTCGACGATTAGCTGCAGGATAAGTAGGGATATGAGCCACGCGGCAAGACCCCACTGCCAAGACACAAACAGTAACCAAAAATAAAAGTGTCACATTTTATTGAATTTACATTAATTATCGGGCGAGGTGATTCAGCCTTATGTGGAGAAGGTTGATGACGTCGCCGATAATGCGACCCCACCTCGGACATAGCGCCAACCCTTGAGGCGTTTACTGGGAGAGCTAACTGTGCTTAAATTCCACATTCAAACTGACAGCGAAATTCCGGCATCCACTCAGCTGTATGACCAGCTGTGGTTTGCGATCGCCTCGCGACAGTTTCCTCCTGGTTATCGGCTGCCCAGCACTCGTCAGTTGGCCATGCAAACAGGGCTGCACCGCAATACCATCAGTAAAGTTTATCGTCAGCTTGAAGAAGCGGGCGTTGTCGAAGCGCAACCGGGCTCTGGAATTTATGTTCGGGCACACTCCACAGTGGAAAGCTCACGACCTCATTTAGGGCTCTGGGACAAATTTCCGAAGGCTCGCAAAGTAGTTGAAGATGTACTGGACGAACTGCTACGCCAAGGCTGTTCCCTTAATCAAGCCCGTGAACTCTTTTTTGCGGAGGTCGATTGGCGATTACGCTGTAGTGCTCGCGTTTTAGTGACCGTGCAAAGTCAAGATTTAGGCGCTGGAGAACTGATTGTCCGGGAATTGGAAGCAGCTTTGCAGATTCCTGTGCAGTTAGTAGCTCTGGAAGATTTAGAAGCGAGTCTGGCCCAAGCCCGTTCAGGAACTGTGGTAACGAGTCGCTACTTTTTAGCAGAGGCCGAAGCGATCGCTGGCCCCAAATCGGTGCGGGTGATTCCCATCGATATTTATGACTACAGCCGAGAATTAGGGCTCCTCAAAGAACTGCCGAAGGATACTTGTTTAGGCATGGTGAGCCTGAGTTCAGGCATTTTGCGGGCGGCGGAGGTCATTGCCTACAGCCTGCGGGGCGAAGATGTGTTGGTTATGACGGCGCAAACAGAGGATGCTTACAAGTTAAACGCCTTGGTTCGGAGCGCCCAAACGATTGTGGTATTTGACCAAGCCAGTTTACCAGCCGTCAAACAAGCCATTTCTAGCGCACGGGAAGATCTGATTCGCGCCCCTCAAATTGTGGTCTGCGACAACTACATTGGCGAAAAATCGATTAATTTACTGAAACGGGAACTGGGCCTCGAAGGCTAGCTTCCGGCCTTACGGTTGGGCCGCAAGGTCAGTTGTTGAGTCACCTTAAAAGATCGGCGATGCTGGGGCGATCGCCCCAGCTGAGCAATTGCTGCTCGATGACGTGCACTGCCATACCCCTTGTTCGATGCTAGGTCGTAACCGGAATAACGGCGATCTAGTCGTACCATCAAGGCATCTCGCCACACTTTGGCCAAGATACTAGCAGCAGCGATCGTCACATGGTTCTGGTCCCCTTTAACGATTGCCTGCTGAGGCATGGCTAAATGGGGTATTAGTTGGTTGCCATCCACCAAACACAGTTCCGGTTGTCGCGATAAACGATTGATGGCTCGATGCATCGCTAACAGCGACGCTTGCAGAATGTTTAAGCGATCAATCTCATGCACAGTTGCCAATCCTAAAGCATAGGTTTGCGCTTGCGCCTTAATTAGCGGCACCAATGCTTCCCGGCGTGAAGCGGTTAGACGTTTACTATCTGTCACCCCCAAATCTGCCAATTCATCACACGCAGTACGATCAAGAATTACGGCTCCAGCCACCACTGGCCCAAACAAAGCACCGCGTCCAACTTCATCAACACCCGCAATCATGCTGTCAGAGTCAAATGCCGTCGCCGTAGATAGTGTCGGCGACGGCATCTTCTTGCGAGAACTAGCTTTCATCATCACTAGCAGAAGACCGTCGCCGGCGGCGGCGACGAGTCTTTGGAGCAGTTTCTGCTTCTACTACTGCTGGCACATCAGCATTGATGCTCGTTGCATCGTCATCAGTAGTGTCTGCAGAGACAGTCTCCTCAGCGTCTGCAGTGGTTTCTGGGATTTCAGTCTCCTCCTCGACGGTTTTACTGCGAGACTTGAGAATCGGCATGGATGACGCTGGGGTAGGAGCCTCTGAGGACGCTTCATCAATTACTTCTACCGCAATGTCCTCACCAGTATCAGTAGCATCGTTATTTTGAGTCAGCTTAGCTGCTTCGCCAGGCAAAACTACCTGCACGATTGTATTCTTAGCGTCTTTGACCTCTTGGGGGCTTAATACCAAGGGCGAGATACCCATCATCGCGTAGATACCCTGCTCTTCAGGGGTCATCTCAACAACCACTTTTTCTGGTGGTGGGGCTGGCTTGCGATCGCTGCGACCACCCCGGCCTCGGCCACCTCGACCACTGCTTTGTTCAGGCGTAGATTTGGCTGGCTCGGCAGGCGTCGGCTCCACCGTTGACACCACTGGTGCAGAGCTGCGGTTGCTATCACCCCTCCCATTATCGCCACCTCTACCGTTGCTGCGACTGGGCGAAGGGGTATCGCGCCGCCGTCGCCGTCGCCCTCCGCGATTGCCTTTCGATTCCTGATAACTAGGATGATTGAGCAAATCAAGCTCTTGCAAATCAGAATGGGGCTCTAAATCTTCTGTGTAGGCCTCTTTTAGAGAAGGATGAGCCCGGTTGCTAATACCGGCTGCTTCTCGGCTAGCCTCCATGGCTGGTGCGTTGACTGTTGTTGGCTGCTCACCCGGTAAATGAACTACATGTCCTAAGCCCCCACAAGTGGGGCAGGAACGACCAAACAGTTCGTAGAGGTTCTGTCCTTGGCGCTTACGAGTTAACTCTACTAATCCCAGTTCTGAGAGCTGAGAAATCTGGGGCCGTGCCTTATCAGCCCGGAGAGCTCGGTTAAAGGTTTCCAACACTTGGAGCTGATCGCGGCGAGAATCCATGTCGATGAAGTCGACGATAATGACCCCAGCCACGTTACGCAATCGCAATTGACGAGCAATTTCTTCAGCCGCTTCGCAGTTCGTCCAGAGCACAGTTTCGCGGGCAGTTGCCGATCGCGTAAACGAACCAGAGTTGACGTCAATGACCGTGAGTGCCTCCGTCGGCTCCATGATGATGTAACCCCCAGAGGGCAAATCAACTCGCGGCTGTAGGGCTTCTCGAATAGCTGCATTCACCCGGAAAAATTCCAACAGGGGGACGCGATCGCGGTGGTGATCAATTAAGACACCTGGTGGAATACGCCCGGCATTCCAATTCATCAAATGTTGCTTAACGCGCTTCAGCCCAGTATGGGAATCGGTCACAATACGATTAACGTCGGCGCTGTAAACGTCCCGCAATACCCGTTGGATGAAGTCATCATCGCGGTTCAACAATTCGGGGGGGCGTCTAGTTACGGCCTCTTGTTGCACTGCTTCCCACTGCTTTTGCAACGATTCTAAGTCTTCAATGATGGCTTCTTCTGGCACGTCCTCGGCTTCTGTGCGCACCAAGAGGCCCATCCCTGCGGGCTTCATTAGAATAGCCAGTGCCCTTAATCGATTCCGTTCCTGATCGTTCTGGATTCGACGAGACAAGTTAACGCCTTTTCCATACGGCATCAAGACGAGATAACGCCCAGGGAGGGTGACGTTCCCTGTGAGCCGAGGGCCTTTATTGCCCGTCGGCTCTTTCATAATTTGCACCAGCACCTTTTGCTGGGGGGCAACCAGCTCGGTAATCGACCCAGCAGCACGTTTTAACCGCAACGGTCCCAGATCGGTGACGTGCATAAAGCCGTTACGCTCACTATCACCAATATTGACGAACGCCGCATCAATACCGGGTAAAACATTTTCCACAGTCCCCACATAGATGTCGCCAACTTGGTGAGTACCAGTTGCAACGATGAGTTCCTGTATTTGGTCTCCTTGAAAAACAGCAGCAATGCGATGCTGTTCAGCAATAACAATCTGCTTGGGCATTCAATATCCTCAAAAACTCATAAGAGATTCGGCTCTGCCTGTTGATGCCGCAGAAGCGAATCTAGTAACAATGCTGTCTTCAGAAGCCAACATGAACACCGTCAATCAGTTACGATACGGTCAACAATAAATGAATTGCTGGCAGCTATTCACCTCAAATAGCCCAACAACCTCAAAGAGCCTTATCAACCGTTGCTCCGGGGTTACCAAAATCTTTGTCGAATCTCAAAAATTCTGACAGAAGCCTTTGGTAAGTTGCGGATGCCGACTTAGGTGCTTGGCAGCGCTCAAGCCTTACGACACGCTTGCTTCTGTTGCGTGCATTATAGCGCCCAAAGGCGAGAACAGACACCCTGCAGATAAAAACCTCCGCTTAAACCTGGAAAACCAGCCCCTAAGCGAAGGTTAATTTTTATAACTAACGGGACATACCGCTATAACGCCTTGGCCGTTATGAAGCAGTTAAAACCGGGACGGGTGAATCCACTTGAGCTGTTTCTACCCAAGTCAACAACAGCACAATCATGGGGTAACGCTTGGGCAACTCCTTGCGGATGAGGCGGCGCAGTTCGGACTCAATTGCCGACTGCAGACCGTCGCGTTCAAGGCCATTTTTGGTCGAGCGTTCTCGCAAGATGCGACCAATCAAATCCGACACCTTACTCTGAAATCGTTCAAGATTCAGGGTTTGAGAAATGCCGCGAATGTCTACATTCGGGGCTGTTACCAGTTTGCCCTGGCTGTTGACGATCGCGGCCACCGTGATAATGCCATCTTCGGCTAACTGTTGGCGATCGCGGAGAGTTTCGCGATCTACCACTCCTTGACGAGAAGAATCAACAAGTTCAATACCAGAGGGCACTTTGCCGCCAACACCAATACTATTCTGAGTCAGCTCGACGGTGTCGCCATTTTTGATGATCACCATGTTTTCTGCTGGCACTCCCATGCTTTGAGCCGTTTGAGAGTGTTTAACGAGCATGCGGTGCTCACCATGCACAGGCAAAAAGAACTTGGGTCGGGTCAGAGCCAGCATGAGTTTCTGATCTTCTTGCGCACCATGCCCGGAAACGTGAATCCCCTGATGTTTGCCATAAATAACCTTGGCTCCACGCATCATAAGCTTGTCAATCGTATTCACCACTGAAATCGTATTGCCGGGAATCGGATTCGCAGAGAACACAACGGTATCTCCTTCCCGAATCTTGATGTCGCGGTGAGAACCGTTGGCAATACGGGTCAATGCCGCCATCGGCTCGCCTTGGGAGCCCGTAGTGAGGATCATGACATCGCGATCAGCGTACTGACTCAAGTTGCGTAGAGGCTGAAAGCGATCTTCTTCACACTGGATATAGCCCAATTCTCGAGCATGGGCAATGACATTCAACATTGAGCGACCCACGACAAACACCATGCGATGGTGCTTTTTCGCCAATTCAAGAATCATGTTGACTCGGTGCACTGACGACGAAAAAGTGGTCACCACTAACCGACCGTCAGCCTGGGAGAAAGCGCGATCTAAATTCGGGAACACCGATCGCTCTGACGGAGTATGGCCTGGCACTTCGGAATTGGTGGAGTCACTGATCAAACACAGGACACCTTTTTCGCCATACTCTGCCAATTTTTGGACATCAAAATGTTCACCGTCCACTGGTGTGTGGTCAAACTTAAAGTCCCCTGTGTGAATCACCACTCCCAAAGGCGTATGAATGGCTACGCTGCAGCTATCGGCAATGGAATGAGTGTTGCGGATGTACTCCACGATGAAGGACTTACCCAAGCGCACGACGTCACGGGGACGGACGGGGCGTAGTTCAGTGCGATCGCTCACTCCAGCCTCTTCTAGCTTGCCCTCCAGCAGTGCCATGGCCAGCCGGGGGCCATAAATGACGGGAATATCAAATTGCTTGAGGTGATAGGCAATGCCACCGATATGGTCTTCGTGGCCGTGGGTCACGATCATGCCTTTAATTTTGTGGCGATTCTCGCGCAGATAGGTAACGTCAGGCAGCACAATATTGACCCCATGCATGCCATCAGTCGGAAATGCCAGCCCAGCATCTAACAGGATGATTTCGTCATTAATCTCGAACACACAGGTGTTCTTGCCAATCTCATGAAGCCCACCTAAGGGGATAATCTTGAGCTTCGCATCAGAATTCGAATTAGTCATACAGTTTGTAGTTGATAAAAAGTGCCAAAAACGGCTGAACAAAAAGCTGAGAGTGACTGAAAGATCAGGTTCAAGGACAGTTGGCTAGCGAGTCAGCTGCCAAAACAAATACAGTGCATTGGCTAGAACCGGAAAACCCTACAGAGCCGCAGTTAAAAAGCTCAACTGCGTGACCGGTCAATCAAAGGTCACTGAAGAAACGCAAGTAAACGGAAGGGAGGGATAACAGCCGCACATCCATCAATCTTTACTAAGTTTGTAAAATCCATAAATGCTATGTAAGTCAATAGGGGTAATCAGTTGGGACATATTCAGTTGTGCTAAGAGCTGATACCGGTAATGCCTGATTCCAAAAAGCCACTAGACAAGGGCTTGCAAGACGAGATCCAGTTCCTGCTTGACAGAATCACTGGCAGCCATGAGCGGGGCACGCAATGAACCAACTTGCCATCCCTGAAGCTCTAAAGCTGCTTTGACTGGAATTGGATTCGTTTCCAAAAATAATGCCTTGAATAAAGGAAAAAGCTTAAGGTGAACGTTCCTTGCCTTTGCTATTTGACCCGACTCAAAGGCCTGAACCATCTGTTGGATCTGACTGCCAACAAGGTGGCTAGCAACACTAACAACTCCACATCCACCCACTGACAAGAGTGGCAATGTTAGAGAGTCATCGCCGGAGTACATGGAAAACTCATTTGGAGTTGTGGCTTGTAACTGGCTGGCAAAGTCAAGGTTCCCACTAGCTTCCTTAATGGCAACAATGTTAGCGACTTTTGACAGTCTAACAATGGTTTCAACCGTCATGCCTTGACCGGTCCTACCAGGAATATTGTAAAGCATGACTGGAGAATCGGGGCAGGCCTCTGCGATCGCCCGAAAATGCTGATAGAGCCCTTCTTGGGTGGGTTTGTTGTAGTAGGGTACAACCTGCAGCGTGCCGTCTAACCCGAGTGCAGCAGCTTTACAGGTTGCTTCGATCGCCTCTTGTGTGGAATTAGAACCCGTGCCGGCAATCACTTTGGCGCGATCGCCAACGGCCGCTTTGACCGACTTAAACAGCTGAAATTCTTCATCCCAAGACAGCGTAGGGGACTCGCCAGTGGTGCCGCACACGACGAGCCCATCACTGCCATTGTCGACTAGATGAGCTGCTAGTTTTTCTGCTACCGAATAGTTGACACTGCCATCTTCCCCAAAGGGAGTCACCATTGCTGTCAATACTCGTCCAAAATATCCCACGCGCTCAATGTCCTCACTGCCAAAAAACGGAGGCTAAACCTCATAAATGAGCTAATCGTTTGCGCGATTAGTGTCAGCAATAACATAGCAACCCCAGGGTCGCAATGCTATAGGGTAAGCCGAGGAGATCCGTCACAAGATACCCGTGCTTGCCGAATTCATTGCCGCCAGCAACGAGTAACTACTGACATCGTCAGGGAAGCTTAGCTGACTAAACCAGCTAACCACACCTAGCCTGGTTAAGTTCTCAAGTGTTTACATAGCTTGGCTGCATGAGCCTTGAAGGAACCAAGCCACTTTAACCTAAGCCAGTTTTACCATCGGCTTGAGCCACTGTTTTTGCACCAGCAGTTCCGCAATTTGCACGGCATTGAGAGCAGCCCCCTTGCGGATTTGGTCACCACAGAGCCAGAGTTCCAGACCATTGATATGAGATAAGTCTTGCCGAATGCGTCCGACCAACACGTTATCTTTGCCGCTGGCATCTTGGGGCATAGGGAAATAATTCGCTTGCCAATCTTCTACCAGCGTGACACCTGGGGCTTCTAACAGAACGGCACGAGCCTTATCAGGCGAGAAAGGCGCAGCAAACTCTAAATTGACGGCCTCTGAGTGTGCCCGCAGCACGGGTACCCGAATACAGGTAGCCGTTATCCGCAATGTCGGCTCGCCAAAAATCTTGCGGGTTTCATTCACCATTTTCATTTCTTCTTGGCAGTAGCCAACGTCATTCAGAGGGGAGTTGTGGGGAAACAAGTTGAATGCTAATGGGTAAGGAAACGACTCTGTCTTGGGTGTCGTGCCATCCAAAATCGCCTGGGCCTGCTGCTTCATTTCTTCCATGGCTTGAGCACCGGCACCACTAGCTGACTGATACGTCGCCACCACAATTCGCTGGATGGGATGAATTTGGTGAAGTGGCCATAGCGCCATGGCCATCAAGATCGTGGTGCAGTTAGGGTTAGCAATGAGCCCCTGATGGTTCGCTGCCGCCTGTGGGTTCACCTCGGGCACAACGAGTGGCGTTTGGGCATCCATCCGAAAGGCACTGGAATTGTCAATGACAATTGCCCCAGCGGCAGTCGCCTTGGCGGCCCATTCCCGGGAGACGCTAGCACCGGCAGAAGCCAAGACAATATCAATACCGTCAAAGGCACGCTCGCTGAGGGGTTGCACGGTAATGGCTTGGCCTTTGAAGGGCAAAGTCTTACCCGCAGAGCGCGGTGAGGCCCAGATAGATGAGGCCAACAGTCTTAATTCCGAGAGGGGAAACTGACGTTCTTCTAGTAACGTCATGAGTTCCGTCCCGACAGCGCCAGTAGCTCCTAAAATTGCAACGCGATATCCCTCAGACACGATTCTTATTCTCCGTTATTCATGAACCTTGGTACCAAACCAGCCGTCAAGCAGCATCGTGATTTGCCCTTGATGATCGCTGGCTCTGTCCAGCGACTTGACTACTCTCTATGCTCTCATTGGGACGGCGATCGCAATCGTTAAGATGCCTTGAAATCATTCAGGTATGTTGTCCCGTGAATGCAGTATGATAGCTAACTGCGTCAAATTCTGACAGCCACCCCACTGGAACAACCTTCACTCTTGCAGAAGTATTTTCCAAATTCTTTCCACGATATTGCACAGGAAGATAGGACTCTTTCATGAAAGTTACTCAAGAACAATTGCCCGACAGTCAGGTAGGGCTACAAATTGAAATTCCCGCTGAGGTCTCCAAGCAGACCTATGAGAAAGTCCTAAAGAAGTTGATGAAAACGGTGCGGGTTCCTGGCTTTCGTCCCGGCAAGGTGCCCCGGCCAGTATTTTTGCAACGTTTTGGTTCAGCCCAAATCAAAGCCGCAGCCCTGGAGGAGTTAGTCCAAACTGCGGTTGAACAAGCGATTAAAGATGAGTCAATTGACGCGATCGGCAACTATCAGCTGACCACAGAATTTGATGAGCTCATCGAGCAATACAATCCTGGCAAAACGCTCACTTTTCAGGCTTCTGTAGATGTACCGCCACGAGTCACCCTAGAAAAGTACACCGGTTTAGAAGTTCAAGCCGAAGAGATTACCTACGAAGACAGCAAGGTTGACGAAGTTTTAGAGCAATATCGACTCAACTTAGCCACCTTAGTCCCGATTGAAGACCGCGCCGCCCAAATGGGTGATGTCGCTGTCGTGGACTTTGAAGGGAAGGTTGAGCAGGCCGATGGCTCCTTTGAGATATTCGAAGGCGGCAGTGCCGAAGACTTTCAGGTGGAACTCAAGGAAGGCGGTTTCATTGATGGATTTGTTGAAGGCATGGTCGGCATGGCACTTGACGAGACCAAAGAGCTGGCGCTCAAATTTCCTGAGGACTATCCTCAAGCCGATCTTGCGGGCAAAGCAACAAATTTTACTGTGACCATTAAGGAACTCAAAGAAAAGGAACTGCCCGACCTGGATGATGACTTTGCTGAAGAAGTCAGCGAATTTGAGACTCTAGAAGAGCTCCGCCAGTCTCTGGAAGAGCGCTATCAGCAGGAAGCCCAGGATAAAACCGAGAGCAACCAATTTGAAGCATTGCTGGAGGCTTTGCTGAAGTATTTGGATGCTGAAATTCCAGAAACCCTCATTCGCCGTGAAGCGAATCATTTGGTACAGCAAGCAGCCATTCAACTGAGCCGCCAAGGCATCGACATCAACAAGATGTTGACCCCCGAAATCGTGGAAAACATGCGAGAGCGTTCTCGGCCGGAGGCAATTGACCGCCTTCGCCGCACTTTAGCCCTAGGGGAAGTCGCGAAACAGCAAGAGATTACCGTCGATGAAGCCGATCTCAAAGCCCGCATGCAAGAGATGCTGGATGAGGTCAAAAACCCTGAAGAAGTTGATCCTGATCGCCTTCGCGAGGTCGTTAACGAAGAACTCTTGCAAGAGAAAATCCTTAAATGGTTGGTCGAAAATAATGCTGTCGAGTTGGTTCCTGAGGGGACATTGTCAGCCTCTGAAGCAGAAGACGCGGCAGCTGATGAAGAGGCAACAACTACCGACACGACGCCGACAACTGATGCGGCGGCTGCAGAACCTGATGCTGAAGCCGTTATCGACACCACAGCCGTTGCGGTGGAGGCCTCAGCAGAGGAAGAGTAATCGGTGGCAATTTGGCCCAAAGTGTTAGAAGCGCGATCGCGCCTGCTGGTGATAATCTTTAGAACTTCAAAGATTAATGAAGTGGACAAAGCTCCTAAACCTGGAAATTGGTCTACACTTTGGGGCAAATACTCCTTTTGGTAGTTCAGACTTCGAGCGTGTCCTCGGCTAGCTTACGATTGGTTGGGGCATAATGTTGTCAAGTGTCTATCAGTGCTCAACTGCAAACCAGCTCTTAGAGACAAAGTTTCTAATTTATAGAGACAGTTTCACAGACTGCTGCATTGAGTTTTAGGCATGTTAATCACATGAATATCAGAACAAACAACAGTTGAATGGTGTTGCAATCTCAAACAAATCACACGCTTACTAGTCAAAGTCTTCTGCATCAGCGGATTCAGAACATTCTACCGATGGTGGTTGAGCAGTCTGGGCGCGGTGAGCGAGCTTTTGATATCTACTCTCGCTTGTTGCGGGAGCGCATTATCTTTCTGGGGACGCCAGTTGATGACAAAATTGCTGATGCCATCGTTGCTCAACTGCTGTTCTTAGACGCTGAAGAGCCGGAAAAAGATGTACAAATCTACATCAACTCTCCTGGTGGTTCAGTGACGGCAGGTATGGCCATTTACGACACGATGCAGCAAATTCGTCCAGACGTTGTCACTATCTGTTTTGGGTTAGCTGCTAGCATGGGCGCGTTTCTGCTGTGTGGGGGTGCACCTGGTAAGCGATTGTCACTGCCGAGTGCTCGCATTATGATTCACCAGCCGTTAGGTGGTGCTCAAGGTCAGGCCGTCGATATTGAGATCCAGGCTAAGGAAATTCTGTATCACAAACAGCGTTTGAACGAACTCATTGCGCATCACAGCGGGCAGCCACTCGAGCGCATTGAAGCAGATACTGAGCGTGACTTCTATATGTCTGCAGAAGAAGCTAAAAATTACGGTTTAATTGACCAAGTTTTAGAACAAGATGCACTGACAACCGCTACCGCAGCTGCTGCATCGCAATAGGGGTACACCATGTCTAAGTACGACTCTCATCT
>CAZLYS010000044.1:0-12162 GCA_964563415.1 uncultured Halomicronema sp. | reverse complement strand
CGCCTACGATATAAGCTTCAGGATTAATGGCCTTGATACGATCACGAAACTCTTCCCAAAAGCCCGGCGTTTTAATCTCAAACGGAACATCCAAGCGCCAGCCATCAATGCCCTGGCGAATCCAATATTCACCGATGCGCATGATATATTCCCGCACTGCCGGATTATCGTGATTGAACTGCGGTAAAGCGCGATTGTTCACCCAACTTACATAGTTAGCAGGTAAATTACCGTCATAAGCTGACACGGGCCATTTTTCCACCTTAAACCAATCCACCCAGGGCGAATGTGGACCATTTTCTAAGATGTCGTTGAAAAAAAAGAACCCGCGACTCGCATGATTAAAGACGCCGTCTAGCACTATGCGAATGTGGCGATCGTGGGCCGCTGCCAACAACTCGGCAAACGCTTCGTTGCCACCCAATAGCGGATCCACTTGGTAGTAATCATGAGTATGGTAACGGTGATTGCACGTGGACTGAAAAATCGGGGTCAAATAGAGGGCATTAACGCCCAAATCTTGGAGATAGTCCAAATTTTCCATCACGCCCCACAGGTCACCGCCTTTGTAGCCTGAGAGGGTCGGCGGCGTATTCCAAGGTTCCAGTGTCACCGCCATAGCAGGCTCATTAATAGGACGTCGCGCTCGAGCAAATCGGTCTGGAAAGATCTGATAAAAGACGGCGTGCTTAACCCATTCAGGCGTCCGGATAGTCATGATTTGGTTTCTTATTTCCACGGATAGGCTAGCGAAAAGCGTTGCAGAAGGATAGCGCCACAGAGTGGGTTTGCCGATGCTTTTTTCTCCCAACCCACCTTACGCCTCTCTACCTTCTCATCTCGTTCTGCCGACCTTCCCCCATACCCAGCATCTCATCACCTCATGCTTCACAAAATGACACAATGAAGAGGTTGTGTGCTGGCAGTGGCGGTCCGTTATGGAACGGTTGAACTTCAAAGGATTGCGGCGCTTTTGGGCGATCGCCAAAGCGTATTGGTCGGGTGAAGAAAAGTGGCAGGCACGAGGATTGCTGCTGCTAATTGTGGTGTTGCTGTTGGGGTACACCGGCCTCAGTGTGGTGTTAAACAATCAGCGGGGCGAACTCATCTCGGCTCTGTCGTCTAAAGATGAAGCGCGGTTCTGGCAAACGGTGGTCATTTTTATCGGCGTACTGGTGGTGTATGCGCCGCTGTTGGCAGGCTACACCTATCTGCGCGATCGCTTAGGGCTCGAGTGGCGACGCTGGCTGACCGATCGCTTTGTGTCACGCTATTTTAGCGATCGCGCTTTTTATCGCATCAATCAGTCCCACGTCGACATCGATAACCCTGACCAGCGCATGGCCGAGGATGTCAGAAGCTTTACCCAAGAGTCGCTAACGCTAGTTTTGGTCATCGCTTCCTCAATCCTGGAAATTGCGGCCTTTAGCGGTATTTTGTGGGGCATTTCTCGGGAACTGGTGCTGTTTTTGGTGGGCTATGCAATCGTCGGCACCATTTTGACCGTGGGGGTCTTTGGCAAGCCTCTGGTGCGCCTGAACTTCGAGCAATTGAAGCGGGAAGCGGATTTCCGGTTTGGCCTAGTTCGTATTCGTGAAAATGCTGAAGCGATCGCCTTTTATCAGGGCGAATCTCAGGAATCAACCCAGGTCAAACATCGCTTTATGCAAGCCTTCGACAACTACAAACGGCTGCTGCAATGGCAACTCGGTCTAAATGGGTTAACGAACGCCTACGAATTTATCCCCTTTGTATTGCCAGCGCTAGTGGTCGCTCCGGCAGTGTTTAGCGGCGATCTAGAAGTGGGTAAAGTCAGCGAAGCCCAAGGGGCCTTTATTCGAGTTTTCTTTTCACTCAACGTGATTGTGGATCGATTTCAGGCACTGACGGCCTTTGGAGCCGGTATTGACCGACTCTATGACTTTGCCGATTCTCTCGGTCATATTGAACATAAAAAAGATGCGGCCGATCTACTATCGACAGCTAGCGATGATGCAGAATCCACCTCAGTCGCTACCGAGGTCTCTCCCAAGGTCGACTCTGAAGCAGTCACAACGGCAGAACTTGAGACCACTCCCCTACCACCCGTCATCCTGCAAGAGGTCGCGCCCCAACTGAGCCTGCATCACCTAACCTTACAAACCCCCAACTACCAACGGCTCCTAATCGAAGATTTAACACTAGAGTTGACGGCAGACAGTTCTTTGTTAGTCGCGGGGCCGAGTGGCTGTGGTAAAAGTTCCTTGCTAAGGGCGATCGCAGGCTTGTGGAATGCCGGTAAAGGGCTGATCCAGCGGCCCGCTATGCAGCATATGCTGTTTCTGCCGCAAAAGCCTTACATGATTTTGGGAACGCTACGTCAGCAACTTCTGTATCCTTACCCTGATGCTGAAATCACCGATGAACAGCTGCATGCAGTGCTGACCAAGGTGAACTTACCAGACTTGGCTGAACGCTTTGAGGGCTTTGATGCCGAGGCCGAATGGAGTGACGTCTTATCTCTTGGTGAACAGCAACGGCTCAGCTTTGCCCGAGTCTTATTACACCAGCCCACCTATGTCATGCTCGATGAAGCCACCAGCGCCTTAGATAGTCACAACGAAGCCCAACTTTACAGCGCCCTAGAAGCCACTGAGACAACTTACGTCAGTGTCGGTCACCATGAATCACTCGAAGCTCACCACCGCTTACTGCTGCGCCTGTCTGAAGACCATACCTGGCAACTCCACGCCTTGTAAAATCCCTAAAAATCATTAGGCAGGCGAGTGATTTCCCAATAAAAGGACTGCCCTCTATAACTTCCAAACGCTGGACTCCGACAGTTGGCATCAGTAGCTGCCACCTACGCTAATGGGGGTACCCACAATTTCGGCGCGCGTGATGTCCAAATTATCGAGGATGGCTCCGGCCACATCGACAAAATAGAGTTTGGCTTCGGTGAGGTCTACCCCTGACAAATTGGCACTGCGGAAGCTGGCATTGGTTAAGAGCGCGTTACTCAGTACAGCACCTTGCAAATTAGCCCCCTCTAAATCAGCGCCTTCCAGATTGGCCTCTGACAAGTTGGCATCAGTCAAATCGGCCTGACGCAAGTCAGCCCCGATCAGATGCGCTTGTGAGAGATCAGCATTCGACAAATCACAGGCGTAGCAGGTGTTGGTTGCCAATAACTTCTCAACATGGGCAGGATTCTCTGCCTGAACCGGAGTCGCCAGCATCATGGAAACGGCAACCGATAGCGCAGTCGCGGTAATCAGTTTCATCTTTCTCTCCTTTTGCAACAAACCAGGCAAAGGAGCCGTCAACCGTTTCAGACAATGTCGTTAGCACCCAGAAAAACTACAGAATTGGCAACGACTTACTAACAGTCAAACTAGATACAAATGACTCAGGATACCCAGTCCATCTACTAATGCCGAAACGATAAATGTAACCTCAACTACAAACCCCTAACCGCCTTGAGAGCCTTAACTTTGTATTGCAACGTAGTGCAAAGCCCTGCCTAAAAAATAGGCTCATTTACCATGCTCATATTTTCTCACAGTTCTTTTGCATAAAAAGGCTGAAAAGCCCATATTTCATGAATCTTAGGGATTTACCATACTCCCGAAAGAGCAAGATTCTTATTACAGTCTTCATAAAATGGGTCGATATTTTCCGGGACGATTGGTCAATATAGGGTAGGTAAAACTCATCAGGCAAATTGCCTTTGTTGACAACATTCTATCGTTAGATGGTTTTTGAATTGATAAGGCTCTATAGGGTTCACTTTGAAATTTAAAAATGCTGCCGAGTTGAACGATTGACTTGTTCGCTAACAACTTAATTGCCCGGACGAGTGTGTTAGGTTCAAACCATAGGCAGACTGCCTCACACTCCACGTTGAAAACTCAGCCTCGTACTTGTGGAAATATGCTTTGTCAAACTTGTAGACGAAAATCAGATTGCTTGCCAGCGGCGCTGGCAGCTAGCGATGCCAAGCTATATGCGCTCTTAGAAGGGCTAAAGGGCTGCGATCGCCACTTAGACTCAACTCCCGTTGCAACCAAAACATCGGCAGCTAAACGACAACTACTCCAGATCTTTACGCGGCATCCGGCCTAGAAAACTGAATCTCAATCGGTTCGCATAGGTTGCCGGACAGACGATTAACCCACGCTATTAGAGAGTGAGTTCTCTTCCAGAAAAGTGCTCAGAGTCGATGGCAGCCAACAAGTCTTGTTCTTTGTCACACTTTCACCCTTTATGGGCTCTTTGATCGGCCTTAGGTATGCCAGATATCGATAGGTTTCACTAAGGCTATGGCAAGCTAGCTGATGTTGTATTCTCACTCAGCTCAGCTATGACGACTGCCACGATCCCTGTTTGGACTTTCCGCGATCGCGATTTTCTGTGGGGCGATCGCACCTACGTGATGGGCGTCCTCAACGTCACGCCCGATAGCTTTAGTGACGGCGGGCAGTTTGATACGCTATCGGGAGCGATCGCTCAAGCCACGTCTCTGACCAAAACTGGGGTGGATATTTTAGATATTGGTGGTCAGTCGACTCGCCCTGGCGCTGTGCAAATCTCCGTTGAGGAAGAGCGCCAAAGAGTCATACCGGTAATTGAGGCGATTCGGGCAAATGCCGATACCCAGCTATCCCAGATCGTTATCTCAGTTGACACAACAAGGGCAGCTGTGGCTCGAGAAGCGGTTCGGGCAGGAGCTGACTTGGTGAATGACATCTCTGGCGGCACCTTTGATGCTGCCATGTTTTCCACTGTGGCTGACATGGGAGTGCCAATCATCTTGATGCACATTCGCGGCACTCCCGAGACCATGCAACAACAAACCGACTACGCTGATCTAATTGGCGAGATCTATGATTTTCTAGAACGTCAGATTGAGACAGCCCAGGCGGCTGGCCTCGACCACAGTCAAATTGCGATTGATCCCGGCATTGGTTTTGCCAAAAGCTATCCGCAAAATCTGGAAATCCTGCGGCAGATTCCCGTTTTGCGCCAATTACACTGCCCAATCCTCATCGGCCCATCGCGGAAAAGTTTTCTTGGTTGGCTGTTACAGCAACCTGATCCCCAGCAACGTATCTGGGGCACTGCTGCGGCCTGCTGCGCCGCGATCGCAGGTGGCGCTGACATCATTCGAGTCCACGACGGGGACGAAATGGTGCAAGTTGCAAAAGTCGCTGACGCCATCTGGCGCCAGCGACTCCCGGAATATTGCGTCGACCCAACCTGAGCAAACAATTGAGCATCATCCACAAGCAGCGAACAATCTGACATTTATTGCCTGAGTCAGCGTGTCCCTAAACCGTAGGCCGCATCTATGCTCCCTTAGCGGAAGCGAACATCCCGGAAAACGAGTCGCGAGTTAAAGCCTTCTCGTTGTAATTCCAATACTCGAATAGTCGCGTCTTGTTCACTGCTAAACGACCCCGCATTAATGAAATCACCCTGCCGAGAAGAGGTATCCATAAAGGCCTCTGGATAAAATCGTTGAACCTCCCTGAGGGTATCTTCGTCCCCAAAGACTGCAGCGACATAAGCATCATTGACTCTAGTAGAGGGCAGTTCATCACCGCCATCACCACCGTTACAAGGTCTCCCAGGCGGAAAATCAGCTGGGGGGATAGTATTTTGGGGAACGCCAACACTCCCTTCTCGGACTAGCCGCGTGTCAGCGGTGTTATAAATTTCCAAAAAGGTAGTGTTGTCGCAGTAGTCGTAACGAGCATAGTATCGAACTGACTGATTACTGAGCACCCCCGAAGAGAAATAATTGACTGAATTTTCAAAGGGTGGCACCGAGTTCACTAGGGTCGCTAGCTTGCCGTTCACTTCTTGTACGCCACTAATACGGTTAAAAACATTCATCAACCGTTGCCCCCCCCGATTAAACACGCGAACCGAATAGGTCTGAGTTTCGAAGAAGAGTATGGTGTCTTGTTGAGATTGACCTTGCCCCACACCCGGCGGCACGTTGAAGATTTCGACGACTTCCGCATCTTCGATCCGCACAACGTTATCTGTACCTTCAATAATAAATAGACGAGCAAAACCCCCAGCCGGATCTTGGGGTTTATCGAATACCTGGGACGCATATTCAACCTGACGACCATTGAAAGTCCCAAAACTGACATAGGCATCTTGGCCTGCGACCGTTCTCAAGGTCGCAGGTTGATTATTAACCCGTAAGAGCTGCTGAAAATTATCAAAGACATTCATGCGCGTGCTGCCATTCTGCTCAAAGACCCGGACGGTGAATTCCCCCGTGTTGTAGAGCAGCAACGTGGGGCCAGTCTGTGCGACTTCTACAGACTGCTCGCCCTCAGTCAGGGTTGCAGGCAGCGCTGACTCTGGTATTTCTATTGCGGCTTTAGCCATGCCAGAATTAACACCCGCGCTCAAAACCAACGTTGACGCTAGTGTTAACGAGGCAATCTTACCGATAAAAATAAGGGGGGACTTCATGACGTTGCTCCTCATCTTTAACCACCTATCTAGCCCGCAGAGATTCTGGTCAAAGGAATTGAAAATGCCATTGTGATGACTCAGAAAACGCGTTTATACGACCGTAATTCTATGTCAACTTTCTAAAATGGCACGGTTTTTCTGATATTTTCAGCCTGTTATTTGGTGCAGCTTAAATCAGTGGGCGAAGGTAGAGCAAAAGGGCATTGACTATCAATTTTTGTGGCGATCGCCTCACACCCTGTCCCCTGCCGTGTGCCACAACACTGATTGACAAACCCTAGGCCCCTCTAGATAAAAAGGCTGCTGAATTTTGAGCGGGGCCTGGGTTTGGGCCTTGGGCACGGTGAGATCGCCCCATCGACTAAACTTAAATCTTGCCTGATCCGACTAAGCACGCCCAGTTTTTGACTGAGAACTGTTAGCCAAACGAACCATGCCGGTTTCCAAGGTGTTTTCTCACAAGTCACAGCATGGCTACCATGTATACCGAAATCAGCCCTTAAGAGGAGTCTACAGGCAATGAATTTCAGCCTAAGTTAGGCCTCACACCGGCATCGGCACAACACACAATCTGGTCACGTCCTTGAGCTTTTGCCCGATAGAGAACTCGGTCAGTGCTCTCTACCAAAATCTCAAACGCGCTGTTGGGGCTAGGTACGGCACAGCCGACGCCGATACTGACCGTAACAAATTCGGACGCCGCTGAGGCGGTGTGAGGAATTTTGAGATCACCAATTTTGTCACGGATCTTTTCAGCAACATGAACGGCTCCCGCCAACTCGGTTTGCGGCAAGATCACACCAAACTCCTCGCCGCCATAACGAGCCACTACATCACTCGGACGTTGGACGCTAGCCTGAATCGCCTGTGCCACCTTTTTGAGACAGTCATCTCCCGCTTGATGGCCGTAGGTATCGTTATAAAGTTTGAAATAATCGACATCACAAAGAATTAGGGATACGGGCAATTTTTCTCTCGCGAGGGATCTCCAGGTTTGCTGAAAAAACTCATCAAAATGCCGACGATTGCTAATTTGAGTGAGTCCATCAATGCTGGCTGAGCGTTTCAACTCACGGTTTGCGGCTTCTAGCTCTAGGGTGCGGGTCACAACACGCTCCTCCAACTCCGCATTAACGTTCGCAATCTGCGTAAAAGACTGCTTAAGCTGCGCCGCCATATAATTAAACGTCCGCGCCAAGATTTCAAGCTCTCTGACCGATTGACTTTTCATATAAATGGGTTGTTCACCTTGGCCGAAATCTTGTGAAGTTGCTTGCTCGGCGAGGGCTTGAGAGGCTTTGCTCAGTCGCGCAATGAGGATGATAATCCACTGAGAGATCGTAAATCCGATGCTCAGCGTGATTAACAACGCCACCAAGCAAAGTAAAACAGTGATGTAGGTATTCGCTTGAATATATGTTGTGAAATCAGATCTAGGGATGACCACGAGAATCAACCAGTCAAGCCCAATCTGCTCATCAAAAGGAACGATTTGGACAAAATAATCTTCCTCTCCGATTTTCCAAAAGTGTTGCTGACTAGCGGTAACTTCCTCAAAACTACCAAGCTGATTGTGAAGAGTCCTCGACGTTTCTCGAATTAAGAAATCGCTGCTTTGTGTGGCTAATAATCGTTGTTCTCCCATTTCTGTGTTGATAAAGGGCGCTTCCGATGCCGAACTCGCCACAATCGCGCCTGACTTTTCTACCACAAACAACCGCGTGGCGTAGCTCACATCAGCCTGTTGCAAAAAGACGCTGATATCAGACAAGGTTACCGCGACTGAAAGCACTCCCAATAGAGACTCTGGAGAATTTACATCCGTGTTATCGAGACCGCTTTCCTCATAAATTGGGATGGCATGATCGATGCCCAGCCTGGGAGACGTCGCCCAAACATAAATCGGCGACCAAGTTTGTTTTCCAGCTTGCTCAGCCGCCCTATACCACGGGCGCATACGCGGATC
Source organism: uncultured Halomicronema sp. (assembly GCA_964563415.1). Classification (GTDB taxonomy): domain Bacteria; phylum Cyanobacteriota; class Cyanobacteriia; order Phormidesmidales; family Phormidesmidaceae; genus Halomicronema. The sequence continues at coordinate 3,719 of CAZLYS010000044.1, read as the reverse complement.
GTACTCCTCTCTATTGAGAAGTTCGGCTACCTGCCCCTGTTCATCGAGTCGATAAATTTCGCGGTACGGGGCAGTGGACTGCGTTTGCAGTTGCAAGGTATTGACATCCTCAGCGTTGCTCCAGACCCCGACGTAATCGCCCTCAGCGCTACCAAAATAAATAAACGGAATGGCCTCAGAAACTTGAGTTTGTTTCCAAAAGTATCGAGCGAGCGATTCTTGGTTATCAAAATCCAAGTTGCCCGATTCATACGCCACCTGAGTGGTTAGGAGGAACTGAGAAGAAATTTCGGTATAGCTGCTAACTTGATTTTCAATATTATTGGCAACTTCTTGACTCAGGCGCTGGGCAATATTGCGTACTGTTTTCTGGCCATTCAGCCATGAAAAATACCCCGTCAAACTAACAGCTACAACAATTTGCACCAAAAACGGAATGCTCAAGATGAGACGTAGAGAGAGCCGCTTTTCCTGACTTAATTGCTCCTTTCTCAAAAAGGCTATCCAATGACGCACTGACATAAGTCCAGTAAATTTACCCTTGAAACTCTGTTGCAAGCCAGTTTAGGTAAGTTTATCTCCTATTCCCATAATTTAGAGTACCTTCCTGGCCTTGAAATCTAGCAGCTCTAACTATTTGGCAAGAAGAAAGGGATGAATGCTGGCCGATTTGAGCTAACAGCGATCGCCCACACTACAGACAACGATCTCGTTTACCCCAAAAGTAATTCTGCAAGTGGTCGACTCGGGATGCCAACCATCATCTCAGCCATTTCCTCAGAACCGGGATTGTCTTTAAGATTCAGTCAGATGTGCATCCAGTTAGGAGTTCTGATGTCTGCCGCTGAAACTGACTACTCTCGTTTGATTGCCAACTTGTCTTATGGGGCCCGAGCAGGAGCCTATTGTCTAATCACTCTCGGCTTGTTTTTCCTGTTTCTCTTCGCGCTAGTGCCGTTAGGCATTGTAAAAATGAGCGACAGCACTGACCCAGATCTCTGGATGGGGGCTTGGTTACCCGTTACGCTGTTTTTCGGCTTTTGTTTTTGGCTTTTAGATTATCCGCGACGGTTGCGTAAACTGTTAGCTCAGGGAAAGATTGACTATCTTCGAGCCACTGTGGTGGGTCGGCAAGGCCCCACGACGACCGGCTGGTATTTGAAATTTGAAATTGAGCTATCCCCCACTCGCTTGGGGCAGGGCAAACAGCGTTACTTTGAAGAACCCTGCTGGCAAACGGGCGATACGCTGATCGTTTGTTGGCTCGCAAAACATTGCCGCTTTTTTCCTAAGGAATTGACCCAACGCGCCAATATTGGCTATTTGGAAAGGTAATTTTGAACACAATCGAGAGGCGGTAGTGACACAAACGATCAATCTTAAAGCTGGCGAAAAAGCTGTAATCTATCGTCGCAACTTCAGTAGTGTGCCGATGCAGATTCACTTTGAGGCGATCACCGCCAATGGCGACCTTCCGAAAGGTGAGGTCGAAATTCGCGGGTCTAACTGGATTTTTCCGAAGTCGCCTTCGCAGCAGCCATTACAAAGAGCTAATGTCGTCAGTGCCGGGTTTTGGGATACGTTTTTTGTGATCGCGGTGACGGCTGACACAGACCTCACCATTACTCTGCCGAGTCGTCAGTTTAGCTTTACAGTACTCTGGCCGTGGGGCTTGGTGGGCCTGGTTAGCGTTGTCGCAGTTTTGATTTTCTGGCTTTCTTAAACCCTGCATAGAGCCCATATTGCTCTTTTGGGTAAAGGTCAGCGCCCTAGGCTCAACAGCCCCGACATTGGGAACTCAGTGGCGTCAACCTTGAAACATTCAACCCTCGCAGCGATTCGCCATTGAACTGCTGAGAGTCATGGCAGCCAAGCCTCTGGGGTTAACATCGAAGTGACAACACTTTATTGCGTACGCAGGCATTTCATTCACAAAGTTTCTACCATTTGGCTGTAGAGAGTCGACGGACGATCGCATCATTCCAGTTGGCCTCAGCCTGTTGCTGAGCATGAGTTTGCTCGCGGCCTGTGGTGGGCGAGGTGCCCAGACCGAACCCCCTTCAAATGACGACGCGGCTGAGTCACCAACCGAAAGTGTAGAATCCCCCGGCGATGACGCGACGGCTCCTGACCCTGATGAAACAGCTCTTACCGACAGCCAGGGTACGGCGATCAATCCCCCCCAGTCCGCCACCTTAACTGCCGAGCAAGCGGACGCTGAAATTAATTTGCGATCGCAACCCACCACTCAATCGGCATCAGAAGGCTACGGTTTGGTGGGTGATCCGGTGGAGCTGCTGAGGGCTGCTGAGGGCGAAGGCGGGCTGACCTGGTACTTCGTGAAATTTGATGGGTCTGGCGCTGAAGGCTGGATTCGCGGTGACTTTATCGATACCAGCGGCAGCAGCGCGGGACAACCACCTAGTAGCAACATTAGCATCGACACTTTTACGGTTGATGAACTCTTCACGGTCGGAGGCGGTGGCTGCGGGATGACCCTTTGGTCCGTAGACAGTCCGGGCGATTTTATCTTTTTCAATGGCTTGCCTGGCGACTCCATGTGGATGAAACTCAACGGCGATATGACGGCTTTCCGTCGCACGGCAGCTTCAGGACCAGAGCTTTTTGGCCAGTCTGCCACCCAAACTTTTATGAGTAATGATCGCAGCATTGAGGTCAACGTAACGGCCAACGTCGGGACTGAACGGGGGTATGAATCGATCAATATCGAACAAGGGCAACTCACTTTGAAAGAGGCCTCGGGCAACACGATTGAAGTGGCCGTCGCAGGCGACGCTGGTTGTTAAGCCTGAGCCACTAGCAGTTGCAACTCCAGCCGCGGGTAGAGTGCCACGCGCGAATGTGGTCAATCGAATAGTCGCGGTGACCTAACCTCCATCAGATAGATGTAGGGCAGACTCGTCAGAATTTTCAACAGAATTCGCATTAACCCCCATGTCAGGTTGCAAAAGCTGACATATCATTAGCGCCATTGGCGTAGCTGCAGGTTGGCTAGCTTAGTGGAGGAGAGAAAACTATGAAATTGTCACGACTGACCATAGCCCTGCTGGGAACCGCCACCCTTTTGGGGGTTAGTCCTGTTTACAGTCTGGCGCAAGAAACTGAGACGCCCGATGCAGCTGCTCCGGCGGAAGTAGGACCTTCGGCAACTGAGCTTTATAACAATGGGGTGAGCCAGTTTGAAGCAGAAGACTATGCCCAGGCAATTGTCTCTTTTTCCGAAGCGATTCAGTTGAATCCGGACTTTGCTGAGGCCTATCTGTATCGAGGGGCCGCATACCGAGCGCTGGATGAAACCCAGGCGGCCCTAGGCGATATTAACCAGGCGATCGCCCTTGATCCTCAACTGGGGCGGGCCTATCTGCTACGAGCGGAAATCAATTATGAATTGGGCAACGCGCAACAGGCCTTAACCGATGCCCAACAGGCCTTGAGCCTTGACCCCACTTTGGGCAGTGCCCGCTTGTATCAAGGGCTCGTCGCTCTCCAAGCAGGCGACAGCCAAACGGCAATTAATGAGTTTACCGCCGCGATCGCTCAAGACCCAACCGATCTGCGAGCTTATCTGCTACGGGGCTTTGCCTACGATCAAGCCGAGTCATATTTTGAGGCAGTCGCTGACTTTTCCTACGTCTTAGATGAGGAAGGAGACAACGTCATTGCCCTCATTGGCCGTGGGGCTGCTTATTACCATGAAG
>CAZLYS010000043.1:0-12182 GCA_964563415.1 uncultured Halomicronema sp. | reverse complement strand
TCGTTGCCACTCAACGTACCTTGTGCGACAACGTCGTTGCGCGAAGGCTCCATCAAACTCTGCGAGATCATCGTGTTGATGTCGTTCACCTTGCTGGCATCGCCCAGGTTGGTCATGCGAACCTGCCAACCAACAACCGGCAACGTGTTCGTCGGATAAGCGGTCATGAACTCGATGATCTCTTCACGCTCCACTTCCGTGAAGGCCGGGAAGAACGTCTTCAAGAACGTGTGCAGCGGATGATCAACGTGGCTCTCAAAGCCGGGCGCGTAGGGGTGGTGAAAGCGAGTATTACTGGCTCGCTATTGGCAAACCTATTGCTTGTGATGGGCCTGTCGATGTTGGTGGGTGGCATCAAGTATAAGGAACAAGAATTTGCCTCCGTCATTGCCCGGATTAACGGTTCCACCATGACTTTGGCGGTAACAGCACTGGTACTACCTGCGCTGCTAATCAAAACGTCGACCGTCGTGGCTCCAGAAACCATCAACCATCTTTCTATGACTGTGGCGGTAGTGCTCTTGGTGGTATACGTTTTGACTCTGGTATTTTCCCTCAAAACCCATAGCTACCTTTACGATGTCGGTGTCGAAGACCTGGAGATCGATACTGAAACGGATAGCCATACAGAAAAGCCCAATCTCTGGCTCTGGGTGGGTGTCTTGTTAGCCGCTACCCTTGGCGTGGCCTTTGTCTCAGAAATATTTGTCGCCGCCCTCGAAGAAGCGACAGCTAGCCTTGGGTTCACAGAACTCTTTTCAGGCGTAATTTTAATTCCGCTGGTAGGCGGCGCAGCAGAATATCTGACCGCCGTACGAGTGGCTTACAAAAACAATATGGATCTCGCCATTTCGATTTCAATGGGGTCAAGCCTATTGGTGGCACTGCTGATTGTACCGGTGCTGGTATTAGTAGGGCAATTTTTAGGCCAGCCCATGGATCTGAATTTCAATCTCTTTGAAGTTGTGGCAGTGGTGATTGCCGTTGCTCTGGTCAACCTCATCAGTTTAGATGGCCGCTCTAACTGGCTGGAAGGTGTGCTCCTACTCGCTACCTTTGTGATTTTGGGCACGGCTTTCTACTTCCATCCCGCTTAGTCGCAACCGGCAAGAAATTTTGCGAACCGCAACTTGCCTTAGGGGGCACCGAGATTACTCTGAGAAGGAATTTTCAAAAACACCGCCGCCCATCACCATGAATTTGGGGAGAAGGTGAAACTAGCTCATAGGGGCACTATTGCTCAGCTTAGGCCATGGGTTTTCCCTTTAAAAGGAAAAAAGGAGAGCTGGATTCAGCTCTCCCTACCATCAGGGTGCATCTACATAACACAGTATGGCACAGATGGGATGAGGGGCGAAACCCCCACACTTGTTATTTACGTTTCTTAACTATTGAGTTTCTTGATAAGTAATTGATTGGTGAGTTTAGGATCAACCCTACCACTCGTACGCTTCATCACTTGTCCAACAAAAAAGCCTTGTAATTTTTTCTTGCCTGCTCGATATTTTTCGAGTTCGTCGGGGTGAGCAGTCAGTACTTCATCAATAATGGCTTCAATTTGTTGGGGGTCAGAGATCTGGCTCAAGCCTCGTTCCTCAACCATCGCCTTAGGAGAGCCACCTTTGGTCAACAAATCGGGCAAAAGGTCTTTGGCAATCTTGGTACTAATGGTGCCGCCTTCAATCATTTGGATCATCTCTGCCAGCATGTCTGGTTTGAGGGCAATCTCAGTGATCGATAGCTTTTCGGCATTGAGATAGGCGGCAATGTCTTGGGTGATCCAGTTGGTAGCAAGTTTCGCATCAGCCCCCAACTGCACCACTGTTTCAAAATATTCCGCAACAATACGCTCATCTGTCAGTACCCGCGCATCATAAGGAGACAATCCCAAACTATCTTCATAGCGGCTGCGCTTTTCTGCGGGAAGTTCTGGCAGTTCTGATTGCCAAGATGAAAGCTGCTCTGGGGCGACTTCGATGGGTGGTAAATCGGGTTCTGGGAAATAACGATAATCGCTTGAGCCTTCTTTCAGTCGCATACTAATCGTGCGCTGGCTGCCCTCTTCCCACAGGCGCGTTTCTTGATAAATCTTCTCGCCCGCCTCGATCGCCGCAACCTGACGATCAATTTCATATTCAATCGCCTTTTGAATCGCACTGAAGGAATTCATATTCTTGATTTCCACCTTCGTGCCAAATTTTTCAGTGCCCACGGGGCGTACAGAGATATTGACATCGCAGCGCAGCGACCCCTCCTGCATATTGCCATCACTGACGCCCAAGTACCGCATAATACGGCGGAGTTCTTGCGCATATTCCGCCGCTTCTTGACCGGTACGAAGATCCGGCTCAGAGACGATTTCAACCAGGGGGACACCCGCTCGGTTTAAGTCCACTAGTGAGTACGCAGAACCAGACAGGCGATCGCTCCCCGCATGTACCAACTTGCCCGCATCTTCTTCCATATGCAGGCGCGTAATCCCGATGCGTTTATGGCTCACTTCCTTGGTTTTGGGATGAATTAACTCAATTTCGAGCCAGCCGTGCTCAGCGATGGGTAAATCAAATTGAGAAATTTGGTAGTTTTTGGGCAGGTCAGGATAAAAATACTGTTTGCGATCGAACTTGCTATAGGGCGCAATCTGGCAATTAAGAGCCAGTCCAGCTTTGACGGCGTATTCCAACACCTTTTGATTCAGCACGGGTAAGACCCCTGGCATTCCCAACACAATGGGATCGATATGGGTATTTGGCTCAGCCCCAAACGTGGTCGAACTCGGCGAAAAAATCTTGGTTTCGGTACTGAGTTGGCAATGGGTTTCGAGACCGATGACAGCTTCGTACTGAGTTTTGGTGGGGGCAGCAGACGTCATGACAAACCGCGATCGCTAATGAACTTTGTCATTCTAACGTTCGTTGTTGACCAGGTTGCAGTGTTAATACACCAGACTGAAGTAGTGCCATTGCCTGAACATCAAGGAACAGGTGGGACTCCCTGAAGATTTCTGTCAGCGTCTCAGTACCAATCAATCAAGTCAGGAACAAAACAGCCTGAACCTGCGAATAGTCAGGAAAAAGGGAAGATTTGCTAAACCATCAAACGCTGGAGCAACTACAAAGACGATATTTTGGGCCACTTCTACAGCCAGCGTCTGAATTTCGAAAAAGTGTCTCCTAAATTGCCGTCAGTGGCCTAACAACCTTGTAGCAAAAGTTTTTGAGGAATGGCCTAAGAATCTTCCTCACAGAAACCCTTGCAGCCATTACTGCCACTTGCTTTAAGCCGATTAAACTCTGCAGGAAACCGAGCTTAACACCAAAGCCAAACCCCGACTTAACATAAAGGACGTTTTACAGAGGTGTCCTAGAAATCACATCACCTCCCCAAAACGCCCTAAAGTAAAGGCATGATAATATCTTGTTTGATTTTGTAACTTGTCGAATCAGCTAGCTGACAAGTTGCCAGCCTCTTAACAGAGAATTTACAGGCCAACACGATGAGTCTATCTATGAATGGTGCAGATACTGAACTTCAATTGATATCGCCGCAGCCTATTCGGGTTGGGGTCATTGGCGTTGGCAATATGGGGCAACACCACGCGCGGGTACTGAGTCGACTCAAAAATGTGGAGCTTGTCGGAGTCTCTGATGTCAATGTTGAGTTAGGACTTGATACCGCGAGTAAGTATCGGGTGCGCTTTTTTGAGGATTATCACAGTCTGATTGAGCATGTCGATGCAGTTTGTGTCGCGGTTCCCACCCGGTTGCATCACTCCGTTGGCATGAACTGTTTGCGAGCCGGCATTCACGTACTGATTGAAAAACCGATCGCTGCCAGCATTGCGGAAGCCGAGTCCTTGGTCAACGCGGCTGCCGAGTCAAATTGCATTTTGCAAGTAGGGCACATTGAGCGGTTTAATCCAGCCTTTAAAGAACTGCACAACGTCTTGCGAACTGAAGAAGTCTTAGCGCTAGAAGCTCGGCGCATGAGCCCCTATTCTGATCGTGCTAACGATGTTTCAGTCGTGTTGGACCTGATGATTCACGACATTGATTTACTTCTGGAACTCGCGGGTGCCGCAGTGGTAAAACTATCTGCCAGTGGCAGTCGCTCGGCTGATTCGGGCTATCTTGACTACGTAACGGCGACACTGGGCTTTGCCAATGGTGTGGTTGCCACCTTGACGGCCAGCAAAGTCACCCACCGCAAGATTCGCACCATTGCTGCCCATTGCCGCAATTCATTAACTGAGGCTGACTTCCTTAACAACGAGATTCTCATTAATCGTCAGACTACTGCTAATACGATGACCAGTTATGGTCAGGTGCTTTATCGTCAAGATGGTCTGATCGAAAAGGTCTACACTAGCAATACCGAACCGCTGCACGCTGAGTTAGAGCATTTTGTGAACTGTGTCCGGGGTGGCGAAAAGCCCTCGGTTGGTGGAGAACAGGCGCTTAAAGCTCTGCGCTTAGCTAGCCTGATTGAGCAGATGGCCCTTGATGGTCAGGTCTGGTACGGGGAAGATTTAGCGGCAGCTGGCATTGAGTCAACCACCGTCTCGGTTTAGTCTCTCTCGAACATAGGGATGTATAAGCTGAATCCCGTGACCTAGCCACTACCTGATCAACAGTATCGCCAAAGCTTACGTAGAAATTTGGCTATACTTTGCGGCGATCTCGATACGTAGACAAAACCAGCTGAGCATAGACTGCCGTCGCCAAAATTTGACGACGGCTGCTTGTAGAAGGTTTTCAGCCTCCGAAATACTGTCTGTCAAGCTGATTGCAATAATTGTCCAAAGGCTTGAGTTTCTTGCAGTTGATGCATGTGGTGAAATAATTTCCAGTAGTAATTTTCTGGCAGACCGCAGGTATAAGCTCCCCGGAGCACCACACTGAAATACCAGTCATTGGGAGCAATTTCTTTAGTCAGTTTTTCGCACACAGTGTAAGTGCGAATATTTTTGTACATTCGTCCTCGGCAGCGCACCGTCACAGCCTCATGGTGGTAGCCAACTTCTCGCTCATCCAGCAGTGAGCTCAACCGATGAGGTAATCGGTAAAGCACCCCTTCAACCGTATGCTGGGGGTCTTTGACAATATCTAAGACTCCACAGTTACGACGCTCTGACTTCCGAAAAAAGCCTAGACGATAACTTGGCAACGTGGCTGGCCCAACGACATAGTGATGGGTATTTTCCCCAAGCGATCGCTTTAAATCGACTGGGCACATGCAAGACCCATAAGCAAAATAGTAAAAACTGGGTTCGTGAGTAATTTCTGAAAAAAGTCTTGGCACCGACATAAGCTGTTGTTCTATGCGGATATTGGAGGGATTGTAGCAAATTTTGGGAATCATGGATCCGTTTAATCCACTCTATCCCGATTGACTTACCGTAGATTCTACTTTAGAGAAAGTTAACGGTTGGAAACCGCTTGTGTGCTGGGAGGTCAAGCCAATTTTGTGGTGCGTCTAGCCCGCTTGGGGACGAAATAGATGAGTATGCTCTGGATTGTAGAGGCGCGATCGCACGGCTGCCCCCCTCAAGGCTGGGCTCACAATGTAAAGCGTTGTGCGGATCAGGTTTTCGCGTTGGGTGACAGCGGCCATTTCTGACAGGGGCACGACCCAAAGTTGCTCATCTGGCCAGCCAACCCGAAAGCAAACCGCCACCGGCGTATCGGCGGGATAATGAGCTAGCAGTTGGGTTTGTGAAGCTTCGACATGGCGAGCACTGAGATACAAACACAAGCTGGTTTGGTGGGTCGCGAGGGTGGCTAACTCCTCGGATTCAGGGACTTTGGTGCGGCCACTGATACGCGTCAAAATGATCGACTGCACTACCCCCGGAATGGTGAGTTCAGCATTGAGCTTTGCCGCTGCGGCCTGAAAGGCACTGATTCCAGGAATGACTTCAAACGGCACTGCGGCTACAGCTAGAGCCTGCATCTGTTCATGGATAGCGCTGTACAAACTGGGGTCACCCGATTGCAGGCGCACGACGGACTTACCCGCTTGGACGCGCTCAATCATCAACGGCACGATTGCTTCCAAGGTGAGGTTGGCGGTAGCAACTTTTTCGGCATCAGCTCTGACCCAACTTAAAACTTGCGGGGGCACTAACGAATTGGCATAAACAACCACATCGGCCTGTTGCAGCAACTTTTGTCCGCGCACAGTGATTAGATCCGGATCCCCTGGCCCAGCCCCTAAAAAGTAAACACCGGGAGTCAGCAGTAGCGACTCGGCTGTAGTGCTTTGAGGTGTTGTAAGGGTCATGTGATAAGCCGTCTCTATTCAACCAGCCCTTAGCTTAACGCCTTCAGCCATTTCAACTGTGAGTGTTGACAGTTCACCCTGATACCAGACTGCACAGCAGGAATCTCTGTTAACGACCATATCAACTCGGTCCTCACAAGATGTCACCGTAAAACCAAGCACCCGATCAGAAGTTGTTTATGGTGGGAACGCCATAATGAGGGCTAAGCCTGCTGTTGCCTGCTACTGCATAGCTCCTTTCCTGAAGTTTGTAAAGCTCTGAGTGTCCATCATTCATCATCTAGACAAGCGTCCTGATTGGTCATTTCTGCAGTGGTTGCGATCGCTAGCAAAATGATAGTCGCATCAACACTTCTTAGGGGTTTCTGGGCACCCTACAGCAGAAAGATCTGAAAAACATCCCGGTACTATTGAATCAATAGGTGCCGGTTCTACTCTCGCAACTGACCTTCAGGTCTAGACCGCGAGTTTTATACGACTTTTATACTCTGTGCCGGCGCTTCGGCGCTTGATATCGTCGGGTGCGCGATCGCTGACATTTACTGCCCATTCTAAACTTGTAAACGTTACTGGTATGCTTCCAAACTCCCGCCCCTCGTCCATAACAACCAGTTTTGTTAATGGTGTTTGTACGATCTTTTTGCCGTCTACCTTTGCCGTCAATGAGGCCATCGACTTTCAAGCGATTTGTCAGACTATTTTTAAGGACCACAGCCAAGACTTACGCAAGGTCACTCTCGACTTTAAGGCCACAACATTTTTAGACAGTAGTGGCCTGGGCTCTTTGGTCATTTGTCGCCGCCTTTGTGAACAGCATCAAGTTGAGATGTTGCTGCAAGAGGTGGGGCCACAGGTCATGATGGTGCTTAACATGACTGACCTTGACAAGGTCTTTACCATTGCGCAGCAGCACCCGGGTGAAGATTTTATTCAGTCTCGTACCCGTGACCTTGAGCGCCAGGTACTGTCGACCCACCCGTCAATTAACTCTAAGGCGAAGCGCCTGATGGATATTGTGGGAGGCCTAGTGGGTCTGGGGGTGACGACAATTTTGTTTGTGCCGATCGCGATCGCCATCCAAATTGACGACCCCGGCCCGATCTTGTTTAGCCAAACTCGCTGTTCTTGGATGGGTCGTCGCTTCCGTATTTGGAAATTTCGTTCCATGGTGGTGAATGCAGAAGCCTTGAAAAGCCGGGTTAAAAACGAGGTCGAGGGGCCGCTGTTTAAAAACGAAAATGACCCACGGGTGACGCGAGTAGGGCGATTTCTGCGTAAAACCAGCTTGGATGAGTTTCCCCAGTTTTGGAATGTGCTGCGGGGAGACATGAGTTTAGTCGGCACTCGACCGCCCACGCCAGCAGAGATTACTAACTATGAAATTCCGGCGTGGCAGCGATTGAACGTCAAACCTGGCCTGACGGGAGAATGGCAGGTCAACGGTCGTTCCAGTATCAAAAAATTTGAAGACGTCATTCGTCTAGATATGCAATATCAGGAAAACTGGAGCCTGATGTACGACATCAAAATCATTATCAAGACCGTCCTGGTGCTCTTTACTAAGAAATCAGGGGCTGCCTAAGCGCAAAGCGTGCCATTTTGAAGAGAAACGATATATTAGTGCAAGCGATCTAACTTTGCACAACCGTGGTAAGGCCGTTGGTGAGTGACCCGGCAAAGACAAACACCGCCCCTCTGCGATCGGTATCAGAGCCGCCTCAATCTGCTGATGCCGGTTCTACAATGCCCGATCAGCGCTGGTTTATTTATCCAGCCCTCAAGGGCGAAGCCAGAGGGCTGGCACAGCAGCTCCAATTGTCGCCTTTGGTGACCCAAGTCCTGCTTAACCGAGATATTGAAACCCCAGAGTCCGCGCAGGAATTTCTCAATCCAGAATCTTTGTTGTTACCGTCTCCGCTAGATGAGTTTCCGGACCTGGAGCAAAGCATTGAAATTTTGCTGCAGGCGATCGAACTCGGTGAAAAAATCGCGATTTGTGGCGATTACGATGCCGACGGTATGACGAGCACGGCACTGCTGCTGCGGGCACTGCGGTATCTGGGTGCTCAGGTGGACTATGCCATCCCCAGTCGCATGCAAGAGGGCTACGGCATTAACACCCGCATTGTCGAAGAGTTCTTTGCTGAGGGTGTCAGCGTCATTCTCACCGTGGATAATGGCATCGCCGCCGTGGAGCCAATCGCCTATGCCCGAGAATTAGGGCTCACCGTTATCGTCACCGATCACCACGATATTCCGCCCGAGATTCCCCCCGCCCATGCCATTCTGAATCCCAAGCTGATTGCTCCCGAGTCACCTTATTACGGGGTGGCCGGGGTCGGGGTCGCCTATATTTTGGCGGTGTGTCTGGCTCAAGCGATGGGGCGCATTCAAGACCTGACGGCTCCCTTACTGGAACTGTTTACGCTAGGGACGATCGCCGATTTAGCGCCCCTCACCGGGGTCAATCGGCGCTGGGTCAAGCGGGGGCTACGACTCTTGCCCAAATCTCGTTTGATCGGGGTACAGGCCTTAATTAAGGTAGCGGGCCTCGGTGACGAAAATGAAACCCTAAAGCCCGAAGATATCGGCTTTCGCCTCGGACCCCGCATCAATGCTGTCGGGCGAATTGGGGACCCGCAGGTAGTGATCGAAATGTTGACCACCGACGATGTAGATATTGCGCTGCAGCGGGCCTTGGAATGCGAAGCTGCCAACCAGCAGCGCCGCGAAATGTGCGATCGCATTGAAGCCGAAGCGATCGCCTGGGTAGAGGCACAGATGGCAGAGGGTAGCGTTGATCTGCAGCGCGATCGCGTACTGCTCATTGTGCAGTCAAACTGGCACCACGGCGTCATCGGCATTGTTGCTTCGCGGCTAGTGGAACGGTACGGCGTCCCCGTTTTTATCTGCACTTACGAAGATAAGGAACAAAAAGAGATTCGCGGTTCCGCCCGAGGGATTCCAGAATTCAACGTGTTTGAGGCACTGCAAAGCTGCCACGATCTGATGATCAAATTTGGGGGACACAAAGCAGCGGGGGGCTTTTCATTTTTATCCAAACACCTGCGACAGGTAAAATCGCGCCTGGCCAATTTCGCCAATCAAACGCTGCAGTTAGAGCACCTCAAGCCTTTGGTCACGGTGGATGGACGCGCCACCTTTGAGCACCTTACCTTTGATTTGCATGCCCAACTCGATCAGCTGCATCCCTGTGGCATCGGCAATCCCGACCCGATTTTTTGGACACCCAACGTGCGCTTGGTCGAACAACGAGCCATTGGTCAGACCAAAGCGCATCTCAAGATGACGGTGGCCGACGATGCCGGTCATCAATTAGAGGCGATCGCCTGGCGCTGGGGCAGCTACTGCCCGTTACCCGATCGCTTGGATATTGCTTATAAACTCAAGCTCAACGAGTGGCGAGGCAACACAACTCTGCAACTGGAACTGGTGGGCGTGCGATCGCCCTCTATCTCGTCTTCCTCTATGTCAGGCTCCTCAGCAACAGCGCTACCTGGGGCTAGCCCTCAATTACCCCTCACCCTAGCCGAACCGACCTTTGAGGCCCCCTCAGGCAATTCAAATACCGACCAAGCCCCCCCGCGAAAGCAGCCTACAACTGACGCCAGCAGCTCGAAAACAGCTTTCTACACCTCAACGACGGCTGCTCAGACCGCTAACCAGGCCAACTTCTATTACAGTCATCGCCGCTACCAGGTGCGCACCTCGCAGACAGGGAGCTCCCAACAGCTAGAGATTCAAAATCCCGAGGGGCAGGTTTTCGTCGTATTGTTGCCTGACCGCCAAGGCTATCTGAGCATTCCGGGGGCAGCGACCCGACCGATTGACATCAGCGAAACTCACTATTTCAATCTGCTGCGGGCAGGGCTCGATGCCCTAGAGATTCGGCAGCAGACCCACCTCCTACTCGAAAAAGATGAACTGCTGGCCGACAAAGATCAGCACATTGCCACGCTTACCCAGCAGATTGAGTTGCTACAGGCCCAAATCGGTCAAGTGTCAACTGCTCAGCAGCAGGAATTTCAGGCTTTGCAGGCAGAGGTCAAAGCTCAGGAAACGGCAATTCAACATCAAGAAGCTCACATTGAGACCCTCAAACAAACCATGCATCGGCCCACCCCGACGCTAGACCCCAAAGCCATTAAGCGCGAGGTGCGCGAGGCGGTGGGTGACAAAATTTGGTATTGCCTACAAACCCAGAGCCAAAAAGACCTTTATGCCGCCTACAAGCAGGTCACTCTGAAGGCGGCTGACAGCACGGATATTCAGGCTGCCGACTACAGCGAGGCCGGGGGGCGGTTGGGTGGCGTCGTCGAGCGAGAAGTGATTCAGCCTTGTTTTGATGACCTTTACACTTTTTTGGTGAGCCAGGGCAGTCCAGAGTTGGGTGGTCTCCAACTGGCACCCGGTCGCATCTATACCCTGGGGATGGCGGTGCCCCTATGGGCCGAAACCTGGACGACGGTACGATCGCCCGCCCTCAAAACGCCCCAAACCCCTGCTGACAGTCAACTCTATGTCACTGCCGCCCCCCCGCAAAACCTCAGTCATCGCGATCGCGCCCTGCTGGCGACCTTTTTAGCCCAATGGGAGCATCCGATGAGCCAATGGTTCCAGCGTGATGGTGAAGCCGTGGCCACCACTCTTGACCAAATCAGTCAGTTCCACCAGCTCGCTACTCAAGCCGCCGCGCCCCTGTATCTGTGGGCCTTTGAAAAAATGCGCGACCTAGTCATCGGCAATCCCCAAAACCCTGGCCTATTTCAGCGCATTTATGCCTGAGTCAACATCACCTCGAATCTTTGACGGTATGGCCAATACCAAATCGCCAAGATAGAGCTACAAATTGGAATCGAGGGCTATGGGAGCAAGGGGGCAGAGGAGCAGGATGTGTAGCCGAGTTTTAGAGAATCGATATGAACCGCGATCACAAAATTCAGAGTATCGAGATCAACTTTCACTGGTCTCAGATTGCGGTTCTGGTGATTGCCCGACCCGATGCTTTGCAGTGATCATCAGGACGCCTCAAGCTCTGCAGCAGAAACAAGTGAGGCAGTCCACAATGTAAACGTGGCCAAGACGGGGCGATCGCATGGGTGAGGGAATCATTGTTGTCGGTGCGGGACCGGGAGGCATGGCGATCGCCTATCTGTTAGCCACCCGTGGCCTTCCCGTCACCCTGATCGAACAGGAACCGCAGTTTGACCGCGTGTTTCGCGGCGAAGGGTTGATGCCATCAGGCGTGCAGGCCCTGATGGCGATGGGATTAGGCGACTGTTTAGCCCAGATTCCTACCCGTAAGCTCGACGCCTGGGACTTTTATATCGAAGGGCAGCGGCGGATGCGCGTGGTGGAGCCCTGGTCGCAAGCCGGGGTGCCGCCCACCCATATCATTCACCAAGCGGCCCTGCTCGCCGCGATCTCCGCCCGTGCCCAATCCTTTCCGAATTTTCAATTTCATCCCGGTTGGCAAGTCCGCGATCTATTGCGACAAGGAGATCGCATTGTCGGCGTGCAGGCCACCCAGGGTAGCGAGACGCGAGACTTTACAGGCGATTTGGTGGTTGCTGCTGACGGTCGCTATTCACGGTTGCGCAAGTTAGCGGGCTTGCCCCTCACCCAGGCCGATACCCAATTTGACGTGCGGTGGTTCAAACTGCCCGCCCCAGCGGACATGCTCTGTGAAACAGTGTTCACGGTCTGTCTGCAACGGCAGCGCCAATTTGCGTTTTATCCCTCTTGGGATGACCGCCTGCAGATTGGCTGGATTGTCGAAAAAGGCCAAGGCAAAAAGCTGGGCGATCGCGACTGGATCGCAGAATTTGCCCAGGCCGTCCCGGCTAAGCTGGCCAGCCACTTTCAGCAACATCGAGCTG
>CAZLYS010000042.1:0-12184 GCA_964563415.1 uncultured Halomicronema sp. | reverse complement strand
AGGGTCTAAAGTACGCGCAGTCAGTGTTGTGCCCATAGCAACACGATCGCTACCATTGCCTGCTGCCGACTCAGCAGGGGCATCAGTTTCTGGCGTCGGGCTGCTTGTGCAAGCGACAACAAACGCGAAGCAGACACTTAGCAATGTGCTAAATCGCAGGAGCGATCGCCATTGCCGTCGAGACCAGGCGCGACTGAGTTGCCGCCAACGAGACCGAACCAAAGAGACCATAGGTCAACCCCAACCTTCACAAAACCTAAATGAGCTTTATTAACCCCTGTCTTGGAGCAAGTGTCAATCAGACCTTATACCGCAGACGGTTCCGCCGATGTGCTGTCATCATCAGACGAGAAGAAGCGTTGAGTAATCGCAGCGGTAAAAAAGTGAACCAATAGTCCGAATGGGCCAGCAAACAGACAAAATGCGAGGGAATGGCGCGTAAAAACTCCATTTTCCTGGCCTTGCAGATAAATCCACCGTCCAACGAACAAATCCATCACCAGAAAATGCACCCAACCCAGTGCCATCACGTGGGAGTTAGCAAACATACCCGCTAACCCCGTGAGCTCCAGTTGGGGATCGGAAAAGGCTTCGAGAACACCGCCATCTAGCGTTACAAAGAGATAAACGTAGAGGCTTGCTAAGGCAGCAAACGGAAGGTATGACTGCATGACCCGACGGGTTAGAGACCAGTTTGGCAGTAATACCATAAGTCCCCAAAATGGCAGCACAAACAGGTTAGCAACTTGAAAAATGTTTTCGAGATCGGTGGCAGTAGGAATGAGCATGGGCGATCGCAATTCAGTACGCCCTCTACTGTAGAAAAATTACGACCCGATGGGGGCGCAAGCTCAAGATTCAGCCGTCTTCCTCGTCACTAATCACCCACAAGATAAAACATCGGCGTTGCTGATTGTGGGTATGAATTGAATTGCTGCCAGGAAGAACGACATGGGTTGACGCACTATCGATAGCGGAGAGCGGGCATCTTGCCCGCAGCCTCAAATACCGGATACTTCGATTCAGCAATGCCAAAACATCAAGTCCTACATTTCCCGAGCTTTTCTACTCTTCGCGTTGGTAGCCGAGTTCGGCTAAGCGCGTGCGAGACTGTCGCCATTTCGGCTGGACTTTGACAAAAATTTCTAAATACACCTTGCCTGTAATCAGCTTCTGCATTTGCTCCCGCGCGCCCGTGCCGATCGCCTTCATCATGCTGCCTTTTTTGCCAATGAGGATGCCCTTTTGCGAATCTCGTTCCACATGTACAGTGGCGAGGATGCGGGTGATTTTCTCATCTTCCTCAACGCGGTCAATGGCAACTGCGACAGAATGGGGCACTTCTTCGCGGGTGTGATACAGCACCTGTTCACGAATCAGCTCGCCCATGATGAATCGTTCGGGCTGGTCTGTGACCAAGTCTGGGGGATAGTAATAAGGCCCCGTTTCAAGTCCTTCAATCAGTCGGCTTTGCAGGTCACCAACGCGATCGCCCGTAACGGCAGAAAATTCTAATACGGGCCAGTTGTGTTCAGCGGCGAGGGCTTGATAACTCTCCACCAGGGTCGCCGCGTCATCGGCAGAGCGTAGGTCAATTTTGTTCATGCCCAGATAGACTGGGGTCGACTGCTGAGCCAACAAATCAGCAATGAAGCGATCGCCTCGACCAGCAGCCACGGAACCATCCACCACAAATAAAACAAGGTCAACCGAGGCGATCGCAGTGCGGGCGTTATGCACCAGTACCTTGCCCAACTCGTGGTGGGGTTTGTGAATACCTGGTGTATCCACAAAAATGATTTGGGCAGCCTCGGTGGTGAGAATGCCCCGGAGTCGATTGCGCGTCGTTTGCGCCACAGGCGACGTGATCGCTACCTTCTGCCCGATCAAATAGTTCATCAGGGTCGACTTGCCCACATTGGGACGCCCCACAATGCCGACAAAACCCGACCGAAACTCTGATGGCGCTGCAGGAATCGCCGATAGCCCCAAACTATCTACCATGGGCTTAGCTCCCGATGAGATGAACAACAACCTCACGGGTATGACCGCGATCGCGATGTTCCCATAGGTAAATGCCTTGCCAAGTGCCCAACGCCAGTCGGCCATTGACAATGGGAATCGTCTCAGATGTGCTGGTCAGCACTGACCGAATATGGGCTGGCATATCATCGGGTCCCTCAGCACTATGGACATAGTGATAGCCATCGGGCACTAATTTGGCGAGGAAGTTTTCCAGGTCAACTAAAACATCTGGGTCGGCATTTTCTTGAATGGTGAGGCTGGCAGACGTGTGGCGAATAAACACCGTACACAGGCCATTCGTAATACCCGACTCGCTCACCACGCCCTGCACCTGACGAGTGAAGCGCTGTAATGATTTACCCCGAGTCGAGATATCCAGCACTTTTTGATAGTGATGTGTAATCGCAGTGGCAGTCATAGGGGCTCCGACGACGCAGACAGGATCAATAATGAGACACCCATGGTAACTGACAAACTGGAGCGATCGCCGCAGTCGTGACGAAACCTAAGCCGGTTGTAGGACTCAACCCTTCTTGGGAAGACTAGCAGTAGCCGCCCAAAGCATTTTGGCGAACAGCATCCACCCCATAGCGGCAGGAATCCTGTGCTTCAACCGTTGTCCCCTCCTGATATATCGTCGTCATTACGTACACCGACCCCTAGGCCGCAGGGCGAACCTTTAGGTCTGCTGACAAAAGGGGTTGACGCTTGGAATCAATGGCGATCGCAAGGAGTCGGTTCGACCTTCGGCGAGACTCGCGGCCGTCGAATTGACCTGCGAGAAGCCCCACTAAAAAAAGCTGATCTCCGCGAAATCAACCTGTCTGCAGCCGATTGCTGTATGGCTGACTTACGGGCAGCTGACCTCCGCGATGCCAACCTGAGAGAGGCCCTGTTTTACACTGCTAACCTCAGCTACGCTCAGTTAGGGTACGCCGACCTCAACAGTGCCGACCTTCGCGAAGTGTCATTGCACGATGCCAACTTGCAGGCAGCAATGCTTAATTCCGCAGTTCTGACAAATGCGGATTTAACTCGCAGTGTTTTACGAGAAGCCCAATTTCGCCAGGCAGATTTACGACAAGCCTCACTCAATCAAGCCGATGCCTGTATGGTGCAATTTTCGGAAGCCGATTTAGCCTGGGCCGACCTCAGCAACACAATCCTCTACACGGCCGATCTGAGTCGCTGCAATCTAGCGAGTGCCACACTTAACGGTGCCGATCTGCGAGAAGCTAATTTTGCCATGGCGACCTTACAGGATGCATTGATGCATGACGTCAATCTCAGTGCCGCCATTTGCAGCGCCGCCAACATGATTGGGGCCGCACTGCATGGCGCCAATCTCACCATTGCCAATTTCAGCCTGACCAACTTGTGTATGGCCAATCTCAGCCGTGCTTGTTTAGAGGGTACGACTCTCATTGGTGCCAATCTAATTGGGGCTAATCTTCACCAAGCTAAACTAATCCGCACCAATTTTGAGAATGCTGATTTGCGCGAAGCAATTTTGCGGAAAGCTGATTTGCAGGGCGCGAATTTACGCTTTGCCGATTTAAAGATGGCGAACTTATCAGAAACCAATCTCAGAGGGGCTAACCTCACCGGAGCTGATTTGTCTCAAGCGAATGTTTGGCACGCTAATCTCAAAGAGGCCTGCCTAATCGATGCGGTCATGCCCGACGGAAATTTATATAGCCCTTGAGCTTGCCTTCAGAGAGTGGATGGCAAATTCGCCGCTACCCTAAGAAATTCAGTGGGACTGCATCATTGATAGGCTGGGTGCCACAGAAAAATCGGCACAAGCTAGCAACCCGACTGATCCATAGAAACCAGGAAAATCACCATCTGGTGAGCGATCGCAGGTTCCCATCTTGCCAAGTCAGCGTCAACCCAACCCTGCTTAAATTTCTAAGCAATCATCCTCTCGTGATGTCGGTAATGCAGCCGAATGGGTCGCTACCAAGGCTACCAGTTCTTCAGACAAACCATCATAGCTACGATAGGCTTCCCAACGGCCAGAGTCAAAAGACCCGATACGCCAATGGCCATACATATAGTTACCCTCTTCGGCTAGCGTGCCGCTGTAGCGAATCGGATTGGGCGAAGTGGTTAAATACCGCTTGATAAAGAAGATCCGGGAGCCGAGGAGTTCACCTTTGATAGACGACTCTCCCAAGTGGTTGGCATCAAGAATCCGCCCATCAACCACACTGCCTCCTTGTACGAAAGCAGCCTCAAACTGAATTGGTTGTCCAGCCTGCCAATATGTGCCTAGCCAACAGCCGCTAATATTGTTTGTCGTCGTCGTCGTCATGCCTCTAAATCTGAAAATTGCTCTCGGTAATATCTGAGCTGATGCGATAGCTTGCAGTTGTCAGTACCCAGTCCAACAACTATTGGCCACAGCGTTACACCCACAATCCTGAGAGGCAAAGCAGACACCCATCCAGACACCACTTGCCGTTAGGATTGAGAGGAAGGACAGTGGGTGGGGAAATCATGCGACTGTATGTCGTCTCAGCGCTGATGATAGCCTTCCTTGCTATCTTATTCGCGCTTCAGAACACAAATCTGGTTACAATTCAACTCTTTATCTGGGAATATCAACAATCGCTGGCGCTTATTCTCTTGGGCACCTTGGCAATTGGGGTGATTGTTGGATTATTGGTTTCAGTACCTGCGATGATTCGGCGTAACATTCGAATCTCACGTTTGCAAACGCAAACCGACAGCCTACGGCAGCAAGTTAACGACCAAGCACAGTTGTTGCAGTCTGGGTCACAACAAACCACTGCTGTACAGCAGGATTATGAAAAGAAATTACACTACCTTGGCGTACTAGATCCAGTGACGGCACTAATCCGCCAGGATCTGGTGCCTCAAACGATCTCAGCACACCTTGGGCAGGCTCACAGTCCAGCTAATGGGGCACAGTTAGCAAATGACTTGAGTGTTCTAATGGTCAAAGTTTTGCCCGTTCTGGCAGACGACTCTACGCTGCCGGATATAGTGGCAGCGATCGCTAAAGTTCTGCAGCAGTTGGCACTGCCCAATACTTGGCTTTACAGCGATGGTCGGGGACGTTTTACAGCGACGATTTTTGGACTTGATTCCAAAGCTGTCACCCAATACAGTGAGGCTCTACAAGCCGCGATTTTAGAAAATTCACCAGTATTGCCAACTGGCAAAGCGGTGGAAATTGATGTGAGTATCGGAGGAGCGATCGCGGATGCCGCCCACGCAACGGATAGCCAACAACTCATTCAAACGGCTGAAGAAGCGCTAGACCAGGCACTGAACAGAGGTCGAAATCGTGTCAGAATTTTGTCGGTTACTTAGCTGCCAGGATTTGACACATAGTCAAAACACTGTGGCCACGATCCCTCACCCACTAGGCAATTGCTCATACCATCCATCCAGGCATAAACTCAAGCCCGTAGTGATATTTCACTCACCCACCCTCGCGCCTGCCACTCTGTCCACATATTTCGGAGCCCTCAGACCATTTACGCTCGTCCCCTAGCCCGTTTGATCGAAGAGTTACAAAAACTGCCAGGAGTCGGTCCCAAAACGGCTCAACGGCTTGCCTTGCATTTACTCAAGCGCCCCGATGCAGAGGTCCAAGCATTAGCGCAGGCACTGGTAGAAGCGAAATCTCAAATGGGTTATTGCTCTATCTGTTTTCATTTATCCTCAGAGCCTGTGTGTGACATCTGCAAATCGACCAGTCGTGATTTGCAAACCCTTTGCGTCGTCGCTGACTCACGGGATGTGATTGCCTTAGAAAAAACACGCGAATATCGCGGTAAATATCATGTGCTCGGTGGGTTAATCTCACCGATGGAAGGGATCGGACCAGAACAGCTCAATATCGGGCCTCTAGTACATCGGGTGAATAAGGACAATATTCAAGAAGCCATCATCGCCATTAGCCCAAGCATTGAAGGGGATACGACGACTTTGTACATTGGCCAATTACTCAAGCCCTTCACCAAAGTCACGCGCATTGCCTTTGGACTGCCTATGGGAGGCGATTTAGAATATGCCGATGAGGTTACCCTGGCCCGGGCACTAGAGGGTCGCCGAGCACTGGATTAGCCCTCGCGCATAACAGAACCGAGCTTCAGGAGTATGAAGAGCACCTCTGGTGTTCAAAGTATCGCTCCCAGAAATGCCCATCATGGACAGTATCATTCACGCGACTCAGCCATGCCCTCTCATGCAGATGAGCACCGACAGGCATGGCCGACCTCTATAGCGGCACTTATTTCCAGTTCTCTCGACGTAGCAGTGGATTCACCAACTCGTTTAACCCTTCGCCGACTAGAGATAAGCCGGTCACCATGAGCGTTAAGGCCAATCCTGGAAAGAGCGCTGTCCACCAAATGCCGGTCGGCAATGCATCCAAAGCTTGGCGAATGTCGGCTCCCCATTCAGGCGTCTGCTCCGGCAAGCCTAACCCCAGAAAGCCCAGTCCCCCTAAAATCAGAATGGCGTCGGCGGCGTTCAAGGTAAACAGTACCGGAATACTCTGCACCACGTTCAAAAAGAGGTAGCGGCTGAGCACTGTCCAGGTCGGTGCCCCCATAGCTTGGGCGGCCTCGATAAATAGCTCCGTTTTGACGCTAACGGTGTGGTTACGAACGACTCTGTAGTACTGCGGAAGGTAGGCAATGCTGAGGGCGATCGCCGCATTAATGACCCCTCTACCAACGACAAACGCGAGGGTGACTGACAATAGCAGCCCTGGCAGCGTGTAAATTGTATCCATGAAAAACAACAGAACGCGATCGAGCCTACCGCCCAGATAACCACTCAACATGCCAACAGGCACACCGATAAAGACACTCATTAGTGTCGCGAGTAGCACTACCTGCCAGGCCGCTCGGGTACCAAACAATACCCGCGAAAGCACATCATAACCCTGGCGAGTCGTACCCATTAAATGCTCTGGCGAGGGCGGCTGGTGTACCGGGTTCTGCAAGGCCGCCGTTGGATCTTGCAACATCCCCCAAGATTGTAAGACTGGGGCAAGCAGCGCCATCAGCACAAACATACCGGTGATGGCAATGCCCATCAACATAAACAGCGCCGATATATTAGCTCCCTGCCCTTTCGGCTTCAGTCGTCTGAGCCAGGCAAGCGGGCTTTTAGCGTTGACAGAAGTCATGGATATCGATACGAAGAACGGAATCCATTATCGCAGAGACCGGGAGAGCTTGAGGACGCTGCTGGATCAGCGCATCGTCCGGGGCTTGCATGGGCGACACGGACTGCCCAGACAAATTTGCCCCGCTGGCAAGTCGCCAAACACATTACTGCGAGCACCAACGATACTGTTAGCGCCTACCGTGACTCCCGGCCCCACAAAACAACCAGCTGCAATCCACACGCCATTTTCCACTGTAATGGGGGCTACCTTTAAGCCAAAGGCGCGATCGCTAGGGTCATGAGATCCTGTGCAGAGGTAACTATTTTGAGAAACCACACAATGATTGCCGAGACGAATATGATCCAGGCTATAGAACTCAACACCGCTGCCAATCCAACTGTAGTCACCAATTTCCACTTTCCAGGGATAGTGAAATCTAGCGGAAGGGCGAATCACAACTCCTTGCCCAATTTGGGCTCCAAAGCAGCGCAATAGCCAACGTCGGGGTGCATGGTGAGCATGGAGTGTTAGGGGAAATACGACCGCCTGCACTAACCACCACAGCAACACCAGCCACTTTGGTTGCCCGGGTGAATACCAAGACTGATCGTAATGACGCAGATCTGTCCATGCTGACGCGCCGAGCCCCAGCTGATTAATTGCTTGGGGATCACGATTCCTAGCCATTGCTGACTGGCTGTTGTAAAAGTCGGGCATGGTAGCGTTTAGCTTTGCGCTTCAGCAGACGTGATCGCGGGCGATGACTCAGTAGAGACCTCTGCTGCCTCTAGTTCGTTAGCTTTTTGCACATTAAGATGACCGCCGAACTTTTGTAGCTCAAAGAGCTTGACACCGATTTGGTACTCGTACTGGCTCAGCAGTCGACCATAGATATACCCAGCGCGGCCATCCAAAAAGCCTAAACGCAGGAAGTAAAACAACACAAACCGCAGGAAAGGTTTGAACGGCAAGCGTACCCAAATCTTTTTCAGGAACCGCTTCCGCTGCACAGAGTCGCCAAATAAGTTGGCACCAATTGTGCCGTCCTCACCCATTCCATTCAGAATGTTGTAGTATACGCGAGCTTCCCAGTTAGAGTAACGGTTGTGGCGCTGCAGCCAGTGGTATAAGTCACGGAAATCGATGTGCAGCATATCGTTTTTGAGATAGCCGACTTCACCGCTGTCAATCACCACATGCTCATGCACCTCATTGTCTCCAGTATTACGGATTTCCTCAGTGTGCAAGTTTTCGTAGCGCCCGTGAGCATGACGAAATAGTCGTAAGTTCCAGTCAGGATATTTGCCCCCAAACCGAATCCACTTGCCTAAGAAAAAGACGCGGCGGTTCAAATAGTAACCGCTGTAATTGGGGTTTTGAATGACTTCGGCAATCTCATCCCAGAGTTCATCAGTAATACGCTCGTCACAATCAACGATTAATACCCAGTCATGCTTAAACGGTAGATTTTCTAAAGACCAGTTTTTCTTTTTAGGCCAACGACCATTGAAATGAAACTGGACCACTTGCGCCCCGTTTTGTTCGCAGATTTCTACAGAACGATCTTCGCTCTGCGAGTCCACCACAAAGACCTCATCTGCCCGTGCCACGCTGGCCAAACAAGCAGGCAGGTTTGCTTCTTCATTTTTTGCTGGAATGAGAACTGAGACGGGAAGTTTAGAAGACATTGGCAATGATTGAGTCATGAATATGGTGGGCAAAAAGAAGCAGTTAGAAACAGTAATTTAACAGTTAGTTAGGGGATGCTCTTTAAGTAACGTCGGCCAGCCTTAGTCTGAGCTATTAACTAGCCGAAGCGGGCCACAGCATTGTTCGAAGAACACTGCTAAGGTACCCAACTTGACCGTAGGCATAGAGTAAATTTTCAAATCGCTGGGCGGGGTCGGGCAGATGCTTGAGAGTTTTATACAATCCACGAATCAGTCGCTCCCCCCCAAGCTGCAATTGATGCCAACCTGAGCGACCAGCAACCTGCTCGCGATAGCATTCACTAATGCCCTGCCACCAACTACGGCGCATAAACCAAGTCGGTGCTAAGCGCCCGGGTGCTACGTTATGAGCCACTAAGGCATGGGGCAAGTAAGCTACCTGATAGTCTAGCTTTAGAGCCTTTTCCGTCATATAAAGTTCTTCATTAGAAAGTAGATTTTTTCCCACACGCCCCAGCTTTGTATCAAAACCGCCAATTTCCTCAAGGAAATCAGCTTTGATCGAGTAATTCAATCCCCTCGGAGTGAGACCTGGTTGAGTGATGTAAGTGATCTCGTTCCCCAGGTCATAGGCCCCTAAATTACCGGTCATATTCACAGAGAGCCAAGCGGGCTGTGTATGATTCTCTGGCCAGATCAACGTCACACGACCACCGGCGATCGCCACCTTGGGGTTCTGATCATAGATTTCGAGCAGAGCCGTTAACCAGCCTCGACTCGCTTCAGCATCGTCATCCAAATAAGCCAAAATTTCACCCTGGGCAGCCTGTGCTCCCGCATTACGAGCAGCGGATAAGCCTAGGGTCGCTTCATATATATACTGCAGGCGCGGATGCGATAGGCGGGCTTCGACAACAGCACGAGTCTGATCAGTTGAGGCGTTATCGACCACGATGACCTCATAATTATCAAAATCCTGGTCTAGCAAGGTATCAATAGCAGCACCAAGGTACTCATCGCGGTTATGAGTGCAAATAATTGCTGAAATGCGCGGTGGGGGCATAAGAAATACTCCACTCGACGTAGAACACTGAGTTAGTTCGCTTTAAGCATTCCCGCTCCTGGTTGAATTCTCTTCATGGCGGGCGGAATATCAGCGGCTCGGAGCCAAGGTTCACTGTAAGTTAATATCCATGAGGTGATGGCTGACCTTTCCTCAATCAGGTTTTATGGATAGTTATTCTGACTCGCGAAACCTGCCTCAGGTTGATTTAGCACCGTTAATTGATCATTCTCAGCTCTCTCCCACTGCGACTCCTGAGCAGATTAGACAATGGTGTAGCGAATGCGATCGCTATCAGTTTGCGGCTATTTGTATCGCGCCAACTCATGTCGCGTTAGCTCGCGAGCAGTTACAAAATAAGGCGATTGCGATTTGCACTGTCATTGGCTTTCCAACCGGGGCGACAACGTCTGGGTGCAAGCTTTACGAAGCACAGGAAGCTGTTGAAAACGGGGCCACAGAATTAGATATCGTCATTAATCTGGGCTGGCTTAAGTCAGGACAGCATGATCTGCTGCACCGCGAAATCGCAGAAATTTGCGAAGCCACTAATACACCAGTCAAAACGATTCTCGAGACCAGCTTGCTAACTCCAGCCGAACTCAAAACCGCTGCTGACCTTTGCATGGATGCTGGTGCGAGCTTTTTAAAGACCAGTACTGGTTGGCAAGGGGGAGCAACGATAGAAGTCGTCCACCAACTCCACGAGCTGTCACGAGGGCGCGTGGGTATTAAAGCGTCTGGTGGCATTCGTACCGCTGAACAAGCACTGCGGCTAGTGCAAGCGGGAGCTACCCGGCTGGGAACTTCCCGAGGGCCAAGCTTAATTCAACAACAAGAAGCCTTCATCGACAGCTAAAAAATCTACAGTTACGATGCACAGCAGCTGAATCGTTCAAATGTCGCTAGATCATTACCCGAAGATTATGAGCAAATCGGAAAAGAGCCTGCCTCTTTAAAAGCGTTTTTAGGAATTGTTTAGTGCTCTCACGCGGCGGCAGTTACTGAGGGGGCGTACGAAATTTAACCGAATCACCATGGGATGGCAGGCCCTCTGCCTCAGTTAAGCGAGCAATCGCCCCAGCCACTTGATTCAACGCTTTAGGCGAGTACTGGATCAGACTGGAATGTTTCATAAACGTTTCGGTACTCAGTGGTGAGGCATAGCGAGCCGCTCCAGAAGTTGGCAACGTGTGGTTAGGACCAGCGAGGTAATCCCCCACAGCCTCGGGGGTAGCATGACCCAAAAATATCGCTCCAGCATGGCGAATGCGCTCTAACAAGCTCCAAGGATCATTCACTTCTAGCTCTAAGTGTTCTGGCGCAAATTGGTTCGATAGATCTGCGGCCGTCTCTAGTGTATCGACCACAATGGCAACGCCATAATTAGCGATCGCTTTTTCCGTCAACGTTTGTCGTGGGTGACCATTCAATTGGCGAGCCACCTCGGCGGCGACCCGCTCGGCCAAAATGGCGTCTGGTGTAATCAGAATCGCTGCTGCCATGGGATCATGCTCAGCCTGTGCGAGTAAATCAGTGGCGACATGGGCCGCATCCGCACTGCGATCAGCAATCACTAATACTTCGGAAGGCCCCGCCAAAGAGTCAATGCCTACCGTGCCAAACACCTGCTTCTTGGCCAAGGTGACGTAAATATTACCCGGACCAGTAATGACGTGCACCGCAGGAATTGTCGCCGTGCCGTAGGCAAGGGCCGCGATCGCCTGTGCTCCCCCAACCCGATAGATTTCCGTCACCCCTGACTCTTGAGCTGCGACTAAAACCGCTGGGTTAACAGCACCGCCTTCACCCGGTGGTGTCACCATCACAACACGCTCAACTCCAGCGACTTTAGCAGGCACCGCATTCATTAGCACCGTACTAGGATACGCAGCTCGTCCACCCGGCACATAAATACCAGCACGGTCAACGGGATGGTAGCGCTTCCCCAAAACGACATCATCCTCAAACTCCACCCAGCTTGCCGGCACCCGCTGCCGATGGAAGCGTTCAATATTTCGATGGGCTAACCGAATAGCATCAATGAGTTCTTTTGAAACCTGCTGATAAGCAGTATCAATTTCTGAACCGCGGACGCGCAGTTGCTCAACGGTTAGCAACTGCTTATCAAAGTCAGCTGTGTACTGCAGTAAAGCCTCATCCCCTTTACGCTGAACCGTCTGCAGTATCTCTCTAACCGTCGCTTCCTTGTGAACAACCTGGTCATCGTGGGTGCGTTCACAAATGCGCTGCAACTCTATCTGAGCATCA